>CATJWG010000140.1 GCA_949744165.1 uncultured Eubacteriales bacterium
GAGCGTACGAGCTCAACGTACAGCGCGCCGCGCTCGCCGCACTCGTCAAAGCCGCGGCCTTCCGTGCAGCCCGGCCAGGCGTAATATGTGTCCCCTGCCCTTAGCAGTCCGCCGAAGGCGTGGATGTGGCCGAGCGCGGCGTAAGCAAGGCCGCTTTCCGCAAGCTCCTGCTCAGAGATGGGCGCGTAGGGACTGTCCGGCCGCCCGACCTCGCCATGGAAAAGACCAATGTCGAGCACTCCCTCCTGCCGCGGAACGGAAAAGCCGCGCAGCGGCGGCGGGGCGACAGCGTCCGTGAAGGCTGCGCCCCATACGCGCACGGCCAGCTCCGGCAGGCTTACACAGGAAACCGTGCCGCTTTTAAAAACATGTACGTTCTCCGGCAGCTCCAGCCGAGACCAGGGAGAGGATACGCAGTAATAGTCATGGTTGCCGGGCGCGATAAGTACGGGGCAGCCGAGCTCGCTGAGCGCAGCGCACAGCGCACGGGCCGTCTCGGCGTATACGCTTCCGGTGTCCAGCAGGTCACCGGCCAGAAGAAGCATATCGGCCTCCCTTTCGCGTACGAGAGAGACTATGCGCTGCAAAAGTACGCGCTGCTCACTCCGGCGAAGGGCGGCCTTTTCCGCGCCCAGCGCCTGAAACGGGGAGTCGAGGTGCAGGTCCGCGGCATGGATGATTTTCAGGATGTCTTTCACTCTAATCGCCATGCGATACAGAATTTACACAAAAATATGAAAATATTTTGTGCACGGTATCTTCCTTTCTTCGTAGCTTTTACTCTATTCTCAGCGCCTCCGCGCTCACGCATTTTCCGGTTTCTGCGTCAATTTCAAAAATGGCGCACTCCATCTTTGCCGGCCCCCCCGCAGGGACATAGCGCCGCGGCGGGTCGCCGAGGAACTTGCCGATGCTCTGCTCAACCTCTATGCCCAGCACGGAGCGGGCCGCGCCCGTCATGCCCAGGTCGCTGATATAACCGGCTCCGCCGCGCAGTATCTGGCAGTCCGAGGACTGCACGTGCGTGTGCGTGCCCCACACGGCGCTCACGCGCTCCTCAAGGTAATAGCCCATGGCCAGTTTCTCGCTCGTGCCCTCGGCGTGGAAGTCCACGAGAATTATTTTCGCGTCGGTCTGCTCAAGTATGTCGTCAGCCGCGAGAAATGGGTTGTCCGTGTTGGCGTCGAGCGTGAAGCGGCCCATAAGGCTAATCACACAGACTTTGCCGAAGCGCGTGCTGTAGACGCCGTAGCCCTGGCCGGGACACTGGGGCGCGAAGTTGGCCGGACGCAGGCAGCGGGAGGAGCGGTCAAGGTACTCGTGCATTTCCCAGCGCACCCAGGTGTGGTTGCCGAGGGTTATAACGTCGGCTCCCGCTCGGAAAATATCCTCTGCCTGCGCGGGCGTTATTCCTACCACGTTCGCGTTTTCGCCGTTGACCACGGCAAAATCAATTCCGTAGCTGCGCCGGACCGCGCCGAGGTTCCGCTGCAAAAATTCCAGCCCCGGCTTTCCGCACACATCGCCGACTGCGAGAACATGTATATTCATGAAAACACCTCTTAAATTTCGCCGTAATTATTGTCATGCGTTTAATATACCATTTTATCATAAGTTTACCACAGTTCGCAATCGCAAATCCGCCTTTATTCTGCGCATAATAAAATTGTGCATTCGTAAAAGCACAGGAGGTATAAATTATGGGAAACATGAATTTTGTAAAAGGTATGGGAGCGGGGCTGATTGTCGGCGCCTGCGTCGGCATGACGCTCATGCCTGACAAAAAGCGCGGTAAAAGGGCCATCAGCAAGGCTGTTAAGGCGGTTGAAACAATACTCGGTGATGTGTCCGATGTGATTGGACTGTAAAAAAATCTAAGAAAAAGAAAAAAGTACTTGCAATTTCGCTCTGTCCATGCTAATATATTGAAGCACTAAAAAATGTGCGCTCTTAGCTCAGCTGGATAGAGCGTCTGGCTACGGACCAGAAGGTCAGGGGTTCGAATCCCTTAGGGCGTGCCAAAAACAGGCTTGAAACGGTATGTTTCAAGCCTGTTTCTTTTTTTGTGCGGCGGGGTGACCCAAGCCGTGACACATACGGGAGCACGGAGGGAAAACTATCGGACAGCACCGTAGAGGAAGACGCTGACCCGCTCTGCGGGGCCGATTCCGCAGCCAAAAGCGGCTCCTGCGCCCCAAAAAAGCACAATCCAAACAAACTGTTTGCAGCTTAAAATCAACTGCTTGTATGCGTTGGCGCAGGCCTGGACTTATAATGGAGGCAAAGGGTGAAAAAGCCGGCATGATGTTTCTGAAGCTGAGAGCTAAGCCCGAAACAGCAGGTGTGCGGACCGTGCGGCGGATTCTTTTCGGAAGGGACGCGGGCGGAACACGCGCTGAAAAATTTGGGATATGCCCTGAGTGTGGAAGAAAGAAGGATAGAGCATGAACAAAAAAACAAGAAGTCTGATTATCCACATTATAGTTTGTATTGCGCTGTACGTTGTCATTTCCAGCCTCCCCTGCAATGAGCCTCTCACCCCGCTGGGGCTGAAGGTCCTGGCCATAGTTGTCTCCGCGGTTTACGGCTGGTGCACGATTGACATGGTGGTACCCAGCATCGCGGCGGTCATCGCTTTTGGGATGGTGTCGCCTGCGGGGATCGCCCCTGCGTTTTTGAGCGGCGCGGGAAGCTTCCTCATTATGATGATCCTTGCCGTGCTGCTCATATGCGGCATCATGGTACACACCGGCCTTGCAAAGGTACTTGCGGAAAAGATAGTGAGTTCTAAGCTGGCAACAGGGCGTCCATGGGTGCTGACCTTCCTGCTCCTGCTTGCCTCGGGCGTGCTGAGCCTGTTTATCCCCGGCTTGGCGGTGGTGCTGGTCGTGTGGGACATTGCCTACGGCATTTTCCAAGTCTGCGGCTTTGAAAAGGGCGAGAAGTGGCCCACCTGCGTAATGGTCGGTATATGCGCCGCGGCTACCTTTGGTATGGTCTGCAGCCATGTCAGCACCGGAGTTATACCGAACGTAGCCATAATTCAGGCAATGGACCCCAGTCTTACGCTCAATTCCATTGTGTTTACCCTCAGCTCTGTGCTGTGCCTTGCGCTTTTCCTAGGCGCAAGTATGCTGATCATAAAGTTTATATTCAAGCCTGACATGAGCAAGCTTGTAAACTACAAAGCCCCTGAGTCCGCCCCCCGCTTCAATACGGACCAGAAAAGGGCTCTTGTCATAGTCGCGGCATTTGTTGTGCTCATAACCATTCCAGACATACTTCCGCCGTCCGGCTTTCAGGCTTTCCTGGCACAATTCGGGCTCATAGGCTGGGCCTTCATTTTCGTCGGCGGAGCGCTGCTTATACGCAACAAGGACGGCTCACCCTTTATAACGCTCAAGCAGATCACTGACGCAGGAGTTTACTGGGAGATGCTGATAATGCTTGCCTCCATTCAGGTCGTATGCGGCGCCCTGGGAGATCCGACGCTCGGCGTGTCCGACTGGATGATAGGGCTGCTCTCGCCGATCACCAGCAGCATGGGACCTGTAGCGTGTATATGTATACTCATGCTTATCTGCCTCATCGTGACCAATCTGCTGGACAACGCGGTCACCACCTTTGTGTTTACTTACATAATTTTCAATGTCAGCAGGGCAATGGGCATCAACACAATGGGAATGCTCTCGATTTTGCTGCACATTTCGTGCTTCGGTATGCTCCTGCCCGCCTCCGCTCCTCCGGTGACCCTGCTGTACGGCAAGGTTCCTGACGGTTGGCTGGGAAGAAAGGAGATACTCTTTTCCGCAATACCTTACTCAATCGCGGCTTATGTGATATACATAGCGGTCGGACTTGCCACATTGAATATGTACTGATTTCACGGCCCAGGGAGGAAAGCCATGAAAAACGGAGGATATAAGCTCAAAGAGCTTGGAAAGGACATAACGCTGCTCTACGGTTTCGCCGAGGAGTGCTGCATGTACGCTTTAAAGGGCAGGGACAAGGTGCTGCTTGTCGATACGGGCATGGGTACTGGAGATTTGAAAAAGGCTCTCGGAGCCATAGCGCCGGGCCTGCCGTATGTGGTCGTCAACACCCACGGTCACGCGGACCACTGCGGGGGCAACAGCCAGTTCAGGCAGATTTACCTGCACCCGGGATCCTATGCCGATGCGGACAGGGCTGAGGAGGGGAAAAAGACCCTTCCTGCCGAAATCGAGGTCGAGGGAATATCGAAATACGAGTGGAAAAAGCTGCCGGTGAAGGAGGGCGACATCTTTGACCTGGGAGGGAAAACTCTCGAGGTAATAGAGACGCCCGGCCACACCCCTGGCTGCATAAGCCTGCTTGACCGTGAGGACAGAATCATATTTGGCGGGGACTTGGTCGTAAGTAAGGACCACTGCACGCACATGCTCGCGTATGTGGAGTGGTTCCGGTTTTCCACGGTGTCGATCGAAACTCTGCTGCGCAGCCTGGAGAAAATCGCGGCACGGGCCGATGAGTTTGACTTCATACTTGGCGGACACGATGCCTTCCTGCTGGATAAGAGGTATCTCTATCAGATAATGGATATGTGCCGCAGCATATTGGACGGAAGCGCTGAGCCCTTCCACCCGCAGCTCGACCCCCACTACGGCAGCATCATCTGCTGGAAGCTGGAGAGTGCGGATACGGCCATACTCTACCACGATGAAATCATATTTGACAGAGGGGCAACAGAGTAATGGGACATAAAATAATCGCGCTCGGCGACGGAGTGCGTCTTTTGACCGGCGCGCCCGACGAGTGTTGCATCTATCTTGTGGAGGGCAAGAGCTCCGCGCTTGTGGTGGATACTGGCTTTGGCCTTGAGGACATCCGTAAGGAGATAGAGGGACTTACAAGCCTGCCGTACAAGGTGGTCAACACCCACGGCCACGGTGACCACAGCGGTGGAGATATGTACTTCGGCGAGGTTTACATGAGCGCCGCGGCGGAGCCGGACGCAAGGGAGGCCCTGGAGCTGAACAAAACCGTGCTGCCGGCGCAGGAGATCGAAAAGATGCGGCAGCGCCTGGAAAGCGGAAGCTTTAAGGCAAGGTATGTCTCTGACGGCTTTGTGTTCGACCTTGGCGGAAAGCAGATAGAGATCATCGAAATACCCGGGCATACCGAGGGGTGCATCGCACTGCTGGATAAACAGGACAGGCTGCTCTTCAGCGGTGACTGCGCTGTCAAGGCAATGGACATTCTGCTTGTTGTGCCTCAGGCGCAGCCGCTGAGTACATATCTTCAGAGCATGAAAAAGCTCCGCGGCAGGGCCGCGGAATACGACGCGCTGTGTACAGGACACGACCTTGAGCCTGTGGGGAAGGAATTTCTCGACAGCGTCATCGACTGCTGCGGAAAAATTATATTGGGTGAGCTGCTGGGGCAGGACATCGAGCTGCCTCCTGTGTTCGGAGATACGCGCGCGAAACGGGCCGTGTATGAGGACTTCGCGGTGGCGTACAGGCCAAAAAGTCTCTGAACCATCCCTGCAGGTCTGACGGCTCATTCTTCTGATGTGCCGTAACACAACTTGAAAGAAAGGAAGCACAACAATGACAGAGCGCCTCAAGCGAATGTACAGTCAGATAAAGACCAACTATCAGCATATCGGCATTGAAAAATTCAAAATCATCA
>CATJWG010000141.1 GCA_949744165.1 uncultured Eubacteriales bacterium
GAGCACGCGGAGCGCCGGGCCCACTACGCCAGCTCCGTCAACCCCAATTCCCAAAAGCTGCGCTTTCGCCTCGGCGTACTGCTCCATTCCACCGTGGAAGTCGAGATGGTCCTGCGTAAGATTGGTGAAAATGCCTGTCTCGTACTCTATGCCCGCGACGCGGCTGAGGGCCAGCGCATGGGATGACACCTCCATCACGACGTACTCACAGCCCGCGTCGGCCATCTCACGCAGGAGCTTTTGCAGCTCAAGGCTCTCCGGCGTCGTACGTTCTGAGGGCAGCTCCAGCTCGCCTATCATGTTGCCCGTTGTACCTATCAGCCCCACCTTTGCACCGAGACAGTGTTCGAGCACATGCTTTATCAAAAGCGTAGAGGTGGTCTTGCCGTTGGTGCCTGTCACACCTATCAGTTTCATATCTCCGGCTGGATTGCCAAAGAAATTGACTGAACACAGCGCCAGTCCAAGCCTCGTGTCGGGTACGCGCGCATACGGCGCCGTCCTGCCCGGCACGGTCTGGCACAGCACTGCTGCGGCTCCCTTTTCCAGCGCTGCGGATATGTAGTCGTGTCCGTCGCTCTCAAAGCCTACAACGGCCACAAACAGGTCGCCGGGCCGCGTGCGCCGCGAGTCATAGCTGACGCCGCTAATCTCCGTGTCCATGTCCACGTTAGATTCTAAAATTTCCATACCTGAAAGTATCTCTCTAAGCTTCATAACAAGACCCCCCTTACTTATCGCTGAGCCGTGTCTTTCCTTTGTACTAATATTGCCCGTAAACGCTGCTGTCCATATCAACGAGCGTAACTTCAACCACCGTTCCGTGTTCCACCTCGGTGCCGGGCTCTATGCTCTGTCGGGAGACGACCACAAACTGCGAATCGTCAAGCTTATTGCTGCCGTTTTTGATGAACAGGCCATAATATCCGAGTCTCTGGCGCGCCACGGAGTAGGTCAGGCCCGCCAGGTCCGGCATCTCCTCAAGGCTCTCGGAAGGCTCACTGCCGGCATAAAGCAGTATCTCGCTGTTCGCAGCCACCACCGTGTTGACCGACGGAAGCTGCATTGTTACCTCGCCGCCCTCGCCTATTACGCGGAAGCCAAGGCCCTGGCTGCTCAGCAGCGCCTGCGCCTCGCCCACCGACAGACCGGTCACCTGCGGGACCGAGCGGTCCATATTCGCGGCCTCCTCGTCGGTGTAAACGGCCTCCACGCCTAAATAAGGCAGCACGTCGGCCATTATGTTTCCCACGGTCGGCGCGCCCATATTGCCTCCGGATACGTAAACCGTCTCGCTCGTCGGATTGTCCAGAAGAACGAGAATCGCTATCTGCGGGTCATCCATCGGCGCCACACCGAGGAAGGAGACGATATACTTTTTCACACCGCCCGCCTCCTTAACCGTATCGGTGGAGGTTCCGGTCTTTCCACCTATACGGTATCCGGCAACATAGGCATTCTTGCCCGTGCCGTCAACCTTATCGCAAACGACCTTTTCGAGAATTTCACATACCGTCCTGCTGGTCTGCTCGCTTACCACCTGGCGCACGACAGTCGGCTCTGTTTTGGATATAACGCTGCCGTCCTCGCCACGGATTTCCTTTATCAGATACGGCTGCATAAGCTGTCCGCCGTTGACACAGGCCGACACCGCCGTGATAAGCTGCATGGGCGAGATGTTGAAGGTCTGGCCGAAGGAGGCCGCGGCAAGCTGCGTTTTGTTCTTCGGGTCGCAGAACAGCTCGTCGCTCCACCACAGGCTCGACGCCTCACCGGACAGCTCAATGCCCGTGGTGTCGAAAAATCCGAACGCGCGCGCGTATTTGTAAAAGCTCTCCGCTCCTATGGCGAGGCCAAGGTTTATAAATGCCACGTTGCACGAGTGCTGCACGGCCTGCGTGAGCGTCTGCGAGCCATGGCCAGTGGTTTTCCAGCACTTTCTGCCCTTGCCGGAGCTGTCGCCTGTGACCTCGATGTAACCGCCGCAGTAGTAATTGCTGTCCAGACTCGTCACACCTTCCTCCAGGGCGGTGGCAAGGGTAATTATCTTGAAGGTCGAGCCCGGCTCATAGGTGTCCGACACGGCCTTGTTGCGCCACTGGAGCTGCTGGGCCTGGGTGAGAATGTCGTTTCTCTGCTGCTCGTCGGGAGTCTGCTCGATAAGCGCTTTAACCTCGTCGCTGACGTCCTGATACTCGTTCAGGTCGAAATTCCCCAGGGAGGCCATGGCAAGTATCTCGCCTGTTTTCGGGTTCATGGCTATGGCGGCTGCTCCGTTTTCCACCTCGTAGTCCTCCACGGCCTGCTGAAGATGCTTCTCCACGTAATACTGAATTGTACTGTCTATGGTCAGCACCACATCGTTTCCGTCTTCGGAATCGTAGTAGTCCTCATATTTTGTGTAAAGCATATCGGTGCCGTAGGAGTTTTTGGCCCTGACTATGCGGCCGGAGACACCGGTCAGCACACTGTCGAGACTGGCCTCAATCCCGCTCAGGCCGCTGTTTTCAAAGCCCACGAAGCCTATTACGTGGCAGGCCAGGCTGCCGTAAGGGTAATAGCGTTTGGTGTCCGACTCAATCTTTACGCCCTTAAGGTCATATTCGTTCTTAAACTCGCGCACCCGCGCGGCCACGTCCTCCTCGACCTTGCTTTTTACGGTCTTGTACCAGGACTTTGTGTCGCCCGTCATCTCCAATATTTTGCCGTAATCCACACCGAGTATTTCAGACAGGTGCTGGGCTATGAGCACCTGGTCCTCATCGTACATTTTTATTTCCGCGGGACTTATGTATATCGTGTCCACACTCGCGCTCATGGCGAGTATTTTCATGTTTCTGTCGTATATCGTGCCGCGGCTTGCCGTCACCACGGTTTGACGCACCTGTTGTTCAATCGCCGCGGTCTCGTATTTTTCGTGGTTTGTTATCTGAATGTTGTACAGTCTGACTACAAGCACCGAAAATGCAGCGATGCCGCACACTGTAAGAAGCACCAGTGCGCGGCTGAGCATCATTTTACTTGGCGGGCGGCTGCCCTTTTTTTCATTGTTATTTTCTGCCATATACGCTCTCCTGTCGGCAAAAGCTGCCGCGCTCTCCTGCCGGTTTTCTATCGGGCGGCACAGCGCGCACGGCTCAGGCCGCCCTGATAGAATATATTGCCCTTACTACCTGAAATATGCGCCTATTCCGGACAGGAAATCAGACACTCTTCCGAAGAAGCCATCGTTGTTAGTCTGATTTATGATTACAGCCTTGTCGGGCGAGGATGTGTCTATGTAGTAAATCTGGTCTGCGCTGGGCTTCTGCATCCCCAGCTCGCTTGTGGCATACTGCTCAATCTCCGTGAGGTTGAAAGCCCCCTCGTAGGCTATCTGGAGCTTGGTTTGCTCCGTTTGCAGCTCCTTGAGCTGGCCCTCCAGTTCCACGGTTTTTGAGGAGATGTCAAAAAGCTGAATCTGAGCCATTATCGCGATGACAAGCAGCACCGCCGCGGCAAGTATGCCGACCATCGCCAGAGGATAAACCGCCTGTCTTGAACGGACATGAGCACCGGCGCGCGGCACCGCACGTGTTCGCTCCTGAGTCTGCGGCGGCGCGGTATGCTCCGGCGGGGCGCTGTACTCCTCCTGATAGAGTTCGGGGTTGTCAAAGTCATAGGCAAGGCTTCCGTAAACCGCCCTGCTTCCGTATGCAGATGTTCTTGTGTCGGCCATTTTGACCTCCTTTCTTCCGTATCCATGCCTGAGCACTAAAGGCGCAGGCACTTCCGTTCATCACACTCTTTCCGCCACACGCAGCTTGGCGCTGCGCGAGCGTGGATTTTCGCTTAGCTCCGCTTCCGAGGGTGTTATCGGCTTTCTGCTTACGCTCTTCATCGTCTGCACAAAGCCACAGGTACACACCGGAAATTCCCGCGGGCAGGTACATCCGTTTTCCATCGAGGCTATCGCACTCTTCACTATGCGGTCCTCAAGACTGTGGAAACTTATAACCGCCAGCCGGCCTCCGGTTTTGAGCCGTCCCGCGGCGCAGCCCATCAGCTCCGATATCGCGGTCAGCTCATCGTTGACGGCTATTCTTATTGCCTGGAAGCTCCGCTTTGCCGGATGCTGCTTTTCCCGCAACGCAGCGGCGGGCATGGCACTTTTTATCGTTTCCACCAGCTCCAGCGTGGTGTTTATCGGCTCCACGGCACGGCGCTCGACTATCGCCGAGGAAATGCGCGCAGCATGTCTCTCCTCACCAAAATCGAAGAGTATCTTTTTCAGCTTCTCCTCCGGCCAGCGGTTGACCACAAACCAGGCGGTAAGCTTGTCCCGCTCGTCCATGCGCATATCCAGCGGCGCGTCCGCCATGTATGAAAAGCCCCGCTGAGACTCGTCAAGCTGCGGCGAAGAGACGCCCAAGTCAAAGAGCATCCCATCCACCTTTTCAACGCCCAGCTCACTTAGAATCTGCTCCAGCTCGCAGAAATTGGCATGGACAAGTGTAATACTGTCCCTGTATGGCTCCAAACGCCGCCCTGCGCGCTCTATGGCCCGCTCGTCCCTGTCTATGGCTATCAGTCGGCCTGTGGTCAAGAGCTGGGCTATCCGCTCGCTGTGGCCTCCCATACCGAGCGTGCCGTCCACATATATGCCATCGGAGTGGATATTCAGGGCCTGTATACATTCGTCAAGCAGCACTGAGTAGTGCCCGTATTGCATATCCATCTCTTAAAATTCCAGTTCCTCCATAACGGCGGCTATGTTTTCCGGCGTCGTTTCGAGCGCGTTCATCTCGCTCCATGCGTCGCTGTCCCAAAACTCGGCGTGGTTATTACAGCCAACCACTGTCACGCTTTTGGTAAGCGCGGCGTAATCACGCAGATTCTGCGGGATGAGCACGCGGCCCTGCGCGTCCGGCTCACATTTGGCGGCATAGGCGAAAAGCGGGCGCATCTTGCGCTGCTTTATATACGGCATTGCATTGACCTTGTCCGAAAATATCTGCCAGCTCTCCGCACTGTAGGCCGACAGGCATTTGTCCATCGACAGCGTGACGTAAAACACGTTTCCCAGCTCCTCACGCAGGCGTGCGGGTATGAAAAGCCGACCCTTTGAGTCCAGATTGTGCTGGTATTCACCTGTCAAAGCTTCTCACTCCCGCCCTCTTATATTGAAGTCCGCTTTCGCGCCCTCTTATCTGGGAATCGGCGCCAGCTATGTGGGAAACACATTCACTTTAAACCACTTTCCACCACTCTTTGTTCATTATTATACGTGGGCCCAGAGGAAAAAGCAAGCAAAATTTTCTCCCCCGCGCCGCCACAAAAAGACATATATTCCCAAGATCTCAACATGCGGCACAGCACTTTGTGCCCGATAATCTGCATAAAAAGCCCCGGCACAAGATGTAGTAAAGCCGCTGGAAAAATTTATGTAAATTTTTATTTTTGCAGTTGTCCGCCTTGCAGAATCCTCAGCGCTCACGCCTTAAACAGATTTCAGTCATTCTCTACGGCGGCACGTACGCGCGATAAAATACTTTGCGCACAGGTAGCACCAAAGCCTCCGCCCTTTGGTCTGAGACAGGGTCACATAGCGAAGCTCTCTCGAAAAAGCGGAATATTGTTTTTTCAACATTCCTTAAAATTAGAGAAAAGCGGCCTTTCAGCCGCTTTTCTCTAATTTTAAGCTATTCCGTAGTGCTTCATGTTGTACTTTTCTATCTCATCGTTGATTATTTCGTAGCGCTCGGGGTAAAAGGTGCCGGGCCCGCCATAGGTTATGCTGGGAATAAAGTGGCCCTTGGAGGCGTACTCCTCACAGCAGTGGCGCACCTCGGCGCGTATTTGCTCCTCATTACCGTCTATGGCATCGTAAAGCCCGGAATCGAGACCGCCCTGGAGCGCCATACGCCCATCGAGAATTTCCTGAATCTTCGGTATATTATTCGACGGCAGGACCCCCTGCCACAAATCGACATGGCACTCAATCATATCCTCGACAATCGGCTCCAGGAAGGAATCGGCGTGGTGTATGACCACGATTCCCTGGTCGTGCAGGTATCCGTAAAGGCGCTTATACTGCGGCTTTATGAACTCCCTCCACATATCCGGACTGATAAACAGGGAGTTTTTGCTGCCCCAGTCGTCATGGGAGAGCACAAGATCGGGATGAGCGTTTTCCACGAGAGTCTTGAACACCTCCATGCGGTAGTCGCCGATGCACTCTATGAGCTCGGCCATGGCCTCCGGCTCCTCAATAAGATTTATAAACAGGTCTTCAAAGCCCATAAGGAAGTGAAGGCGCTCAAAGACTCCGGTGTGCATCATTGGCATAATGAACTGCTGCTCGCGATCCACCTCGGCTATGCGGGCGTTGTAGTCCTTCCACACGTCCTCACCGGTGACATATTTGGCAATCTCGGGGACATGCAGGCACTCCTTCCAGCGCGTGATGTCCTTGATGACCTTGTCATCCTCGGTCACGTGCGGCATCAGTGCTACATAGCCGTCCGGCCACATAATCGTGGTGCCAAAGGCGTCCTTCGTCGGCTCCATGCCCATGACGAAATTGCCCTTTCGTATGTAGTTGTTGATAGGGTCGCCAGGAAGGAAGGCGCCGTACTCGTACTGTTTCACGAGCCTGTCAGGGTGTCCGTCCTTTTTGATGGTCTCAAGGAAATTCTGCTTGGGGGTCAGCATATTTTTTTCCTCCTTATTCTTTTCAGATTACGGCAGATTCAGCGGCATACTCAAAATTACCATATTTGTAAATATTATACCGCAAAGCTCTGTGTGTTTCAATCAAATATTTTAGATGTACCCACAACTGAGAACAGCGGCCCTTACAGGCCGCTGCATACCGCCGAAAAACACACCTCCGGACCGCGCCGGTGGGCGGCTTTACTCATCAAATTCATCGGGACTTATCTTGTCAATGTTCACGCGTCCCTGCTTCTGCGCGACTGCTCCCGATGCGGCACGGAAGCGGGTACGAGATTGGCGCACTTCGTCAAGGGCCGCGCCGAGCGCGTCCTCCGTGCGGCGCAGCGCGTCGTCAACATAGGCGTTGGCCACGCGGTAGAGCTCCTTGGCCTGAGCCTCAGCGGTACTGACAAGCTCGTTGCTGCGCAGCTTTGCCGTGCGCACAACCTCCTGCTCGTCCACCAGCTCGCGCGCCTTGTCCTCGGCGGCCTTGCGTATAGACGCGGCCTCCCGTTTGGCACTGCCGATAAACTCGTCGCGCGCAGTCACAAGACGCTTGGCCTCGGCAAGCTCCGCTGGGAGCTGGGCCTTCACCTCGTCAAGTATGTTGAGCACCTTGTCGCGTTCTATTATGCACTTGTCGTTGCCAAGAGGCACGCCCCAAGCCTCGCTTATCATGGTGTACAGCATTTCCAGAAGCTGAAGGACCTCGTGTTCCATAACTTACCTCCCTTTGTTGGCTCTTTCTATAACGTCCTGCAATATCTCTACCGGCACGAACTCCCGCAGGTCCGATCCGTATTTCGCCATCTCCTTTACAACCGTGGAGCTGAGATAGGTATATTTCTGGCTCGACGGGAGAAACACGGTCTCAAGCCTTCGGTTCATCTTACTGTTTACAAGCGCCATCTGCACCTCGGACTCGTAGTCCGACACAGCGCGCAGGCCCTTGACGATAACCGCGTGCTCATACCGTTTCGCGTATTCCGCCAGCAGGATGTCCGATGTATCCACCTTCACATTTTTCAGACGGCTGACCACGCGCTCGATAAGCTCCATGCGCTCCTCCAGCGTGAACATCGGCGTTTTCGCGCTGTTTACCATCACGCATACGACCACCTTGTCAAATATTCCGGCTGCGCGTCTTATTATATTCAGGTGGCCGAGGGTTATGGGGTCAAAGCTCCCCGGATAAATTGCCGTCGTCATCTTCCTTGCTTTCCTTTGTATAGACTGTCAGCTTTACCTTACCATAGCGGTACTCGCGTCCCTTTACATACGCTCCACCGAGCTCCGGCAAAACCGTTTCGCTCCGGGTTTCGCAAATTATTATACCACCCTCAGTCAATATGTCAAATTCCTTCAGAATTTTTAAGGCTTCCTCCGCCAGCGTGCTGTCATATGGCGGGTCGATAAGCACAAGGTCGAAGCTTCCTCCTCCGCTCAGGTAGTTCAGTGCGTCGCTCTGCACAGCCTTTATATCCAGCTTGCAGTATGCGGCGTTTTCGCGTATTAGCTTTATTGCGCGGCTGTCCGAGTCAACTATGACGACCTCTGCCGCCGCGCGGCTGGCTGCTTCGATGCCGAGCTGCCCCGTGCCTCCGAAAAGGTCCAGCACGCGCCGACCCTCCACATCGAACTGCACAATATTGAACATCGCCTCCTTGACCTGGTCGGTCGTGGGGCGGATATCCTTGCCCTCGGGCTCCCTGAGCCGGCGGCCTCTGGCGCTGCCTGTTATAACCCTCATTTCTGTGCCTCCCCGTTGCCGTGAAAATATTCGTACACCGCCCGCGCCGTGTTCTTCGGCACTGCCGTCTCGAGCTCTGATAGCGGCGCGGCCTTTATCGCCTTTATCGTCTTAAATCGGCGCAGCAGCTCGTTCCTGCGCTTTTCCCCCACGCCTGGGATATTGTCCAGAGTGGAGTTTATCGTTCCCGAGCGGAGGGAACGGTGGTACTCTATGGCGAAACGGTGGGTCTCCTCCTGTATCGTCCCGATAAAGGAGAACACCGCCTGATTGCCGATTATACCCACCTCATACCCATCCGATGTTATCAGCGCGCGGGTCCGGTGATGGTCATCCTTGACCATGCCGTACACCGGCAGGACAAGGCCCAGCTCCCCAAGCACCTCCTCAGCCGCCGCGGCGTGCTGCTGTCCACCGTCGATAAGCAGCAGGTTCGGCACCTCGGCAAACTTCTCGTCCCCGTCAATCGCGCGGGCAAAGCGCCGGCGGACCGCCTCGCGCATGGAGCCGTAGTCGTCCTGCCCGTTTGTTTCACGTATGCGGAATTTCCTGTAATCACGCTTGAGTGGTCGGCCCTGAACAAACACCGTCATCGCCGCGACTATTCCGAAGCTGCCTGTGTTTGAGATGTCAAAGGCCTCAATACGCTCCGGCAGAGAATCCAGACCCAGCGTTTTTTGCAGCCATTCAAGGGTCTTGTTCCTCCTCTGCGCAACGGTGGTCGCCCGAATGGCCTCCTCGCGCGCGTTTACGCAGGCTGTCTGCGTCAGGGCCGCGCGGTCGCCGCGCTGGGGCGTTTCCAGCGACACCTTATGTCCCGCCGTCTCCGTAAGCAGACGCTCAAGCTCCGGACGGTCCTCTATATCCAGCGGCAGCAAAATTGTTTTCGGCCAGGAGCCGCGGACCCCGTAATACTGCGCCACAAGGCGGGACACGGCCTCTGGGTCAGTCTCCAGAGGTTCGTCCAGCAGCTCAAAGTCCTTGCCGGCAAGACTGCCCGCCGTATAGTGCAGCACCGCAAAGCAGGTCTTGGCGCCGCGGAAAAACCCTACCGCATCCGTGTCTGCAAATGCGGTCGCTATAACCCGCTGGCGGTTGCTCAGGTTCTCCACCGCGCGCAGGCGGTCGCGGTACTGTGCGGCCAGCTCGAATTTAAGCTCCTCGGACGCCTGATTCATCTGCTCTGTCAGTTGTTTTGTAAGCTCCGCGGACTTTCCGGAAAGGATAAGCTGCGCCTGTTCAATCGCCGCGGCGTAGCCCTCCGGCGGCGTGTCCGGCAGGCAGTATCCCGCGCACACTCCCATATGGTAGTTCAGGCAGGGACGCTCCTTGCCGATGTCGCGCGGAAATTTTCTCTGGCAGGTCGGCAGACGCAGAGCCTTGCACACGGTGTCTATTATCCCGCGCGTGGCTCCTCTGCCGCCGAAGGGTCCGAAATATTTCGCCCCGTCGCGGGCGGTTTTGCTCGCTATTGTAAAGTGCGGATAGCTCGATTTGACGTCCAGACGCACAAAAGGATAGCCCTTGTCGTCGCGCAGGAGGATGTTATAGTGCGGCATATGACGCTTTATCAGGGAGTTTTCCAGCATCAGCGCCTCAAACTCCGACGTGGCTACAATAACGTCAAAGTCCGCCACCTTGTCCACCATCGCCTGCACCTTCGGCAAATGCTCGCCGCGGAAATAGCTTGTCACACGGTTTTTCAGCTTTTTGGCCTTGCCCACATAGATAACCTCGCCACGCGCGTCCTTCATGATATATACTCCAGGCAGCAACGGCAGCTTATTCGCTTTTTCACGCAGCTTTTCAATCATCACAAATCCCTCCGCAAGCGCGCGATGGTTATAAATTAAGGGCGTGTTTTATTAACACGCCCTTATATTTACCCTCAGCCGGCCCTTATTCGGCTCCGGCAAACTCGGAATTGACCAGCTCGGCAAGCGTATCGACCGCCTGCTGCTCGTCTACGCCCTCAGCCACAATGTCAATTTCGGTGCCGCGGGTAATTCCCATGGACAGGACTCCAAGAAGGCTTTTAGCGTTTACCTTGCGGTCATTTTTCTCCACGGAGATGCTGCACTTAAACTCGTTTGCCTTCTGGATGAAGAAGGTCGCGGGTCTTGCGTGCAGGCCCACCTGGTTGGTTATTGTAACGTGCTTAACGACCATTTCCGCCACTCCTTGTCACAGTTTAGATAGCTGTATTCTAACAAAACAAAATTATATCGTCAACACATTAATGAAGTTTTGTCGTTTTTTACAGATTAGACCGGGCGCCGAAAAAGCTTTTATTTCAGTTCCACAACAGTAACTCCCGTTTCTCCCTCACCGTAGCGGCCCAAGCGAAAGCTTTTCACTGCTCCAATGCGCCGGAGCGATTGCTGCACCGCCGCGCGCAGGGCCCCCGTGCCCTTGCCGTGGATTATCGTCACCGTCTTAAGCTTAGCCAATGATGCGCTGTCAATATACCGTTCCATAACCGGTATCGCCTCGTCGGTCATCATTCCCCGCAGGTCCAGCTCCACCGGCACGGCGGCGGTGCGAAGGGCTGCGGCACTCTTTTCCGCCAGCTTGACCTCCACCTTCTGCCCTTCCAAAAGCAACACCTCGTCCTCGCGGGCGCTGACCTTCATTATGCCCGCCTGGAGCTGTAAAATTCTGTCCGGCGAGACGGACAACACCGTGGCCTTGACTCCCATGGAGCGTATCTCCACCGTGTCTCCCACCTCGATGGCGCGGGCCGATTTTTTCTCCGGCTCGGTCTGTTCGGTCTGCGCCATGCGCTCGTCGGCCTCGTTAAGACTGCGGCGCAGGGCCGCGCGGGCCTCGTTTACCCTCCGGTGGTCGGCCTCTGTTGACTCAAGTCGGCGGATGCGGTCAAGCTCGTCGAACACGGCCTCAGCCTGTCGGCGTGCGTCGTCTATTATATCCTGCGCCTCGCGCCTGGCTTTCTGCTCGGCCTTTTCCAGACGTACCGTCAGCTCAGCCTTCAACCTTGCCGCGAGCCTTTCGTTTTCCTCGGCCTGTCTCAGACGCTTCGCCGTCTCAAGACGGTCCTTTTCCATTAGCTGCCGCTGGTACTCAAGCTTTTCAAGAACCTCCTCCATGCTCGCGCTCTCGGCCCCCACGCGGCTTTTCGCGTCGGCGATTATCTCTTCCGGCAGACCGAGATGGCGTGAAATCTCAAAGGCGTTGGATTTGCCGGGCACGCCGGTAAGCAGACGGTAGGTTGGCTTGAGCGTCTCCACGTCAAACTCGCAGCAGGCGTTCTGAACTCCCTTCTGCGTGGTGGCATAAACCTTCAGCTCAGCGTAGTGCGTCGTGGCGGCTATCATGGCACCTCTGGAACGGGCGCTCTCAATTACGGATATTGCCAGCGCCGCGCCCTCGGTCGGGTCGGTGCCCGCTCCGAGCTCGTCGAACAGCAGAAGCGTGTTCTCCC
>CATJWG010000142.1 GCA_949744165.1 uncultured Eubacteriales bacterium
AGAAAGCTTGAGGACTAAGGGGGTACATATTATGATAACTGCGGGAATTGATGTTGGTGTTGAACGTACCAAAGCAGTCGTTATAAATGGCACCGACATCGTCGGCACCGGTATTGCAATATCCGGCGGTGCTGGAAGGAATGAGGCCGCCTCAGCGGCCCTGGAGCAGGCGCTCAAAAATGCATCGCTCCAGTGCGGCCAGCTTCAGAAAATTGTTGCTACCGGCAAGGGAAAATACGACGTGAAATTTGCCGACGATTATTACACTGAAGCCGTCACGCTGGCCAAGGGTGCAAAATACGAAAATCCAGACGCTGAAACTGTTGTTAATTTCGGTGCGGATGAAGTCCTTGCCATAACAATTAAAGACGACGGAAAAGTCGGCGAGGTTGTTATGAACCAGAAGTGCTCCGCCGGAATCGGAACCTTCCTGCGCACAATGGCGCGTTACCTTGACCTCAGTCTCGAGGAGCTGTCCAAGGTCGATGTCAGCGATGACAGCATCGCGGTTCAGGACGGATGCATCGTTTTTGCTGAAATGACCGCGCTTAGTATGCTCAATCAAGGCCTTCCCGTTTGGGAGGTCGGTTCTGCCATCACGAAAGCAGCGGCAGTTCGCGCCTCAACTGTACTAAACGACATCATTACCCGCCGTGACACACAGGCGCTCTACTGCGGCGGACTGACAAGGAACAGCGCATTTATGGATGCTCTGCTTCACCGTTACGGTATGAAATACAGCATTGCAAAAATGCCGGAATACACATGCGCTATAGGCGCAGCTATTACGGCCGCAGAATAAATCCGTTTCTTCGCGGTTTTCAAAAACAGGAATGCCGCCGCGGTAGGTGTCATATTCCTCCTGCCGCGGCGGCATATTATATCGATTGGTGGTATTACTATGTCCAACTCAAAAAAGCTGAACGTCTCCGATGCTGTGGAGCTTATTCGGGACGGCGAGGCAATAGCCATATCCTCCGCCGGTATCGTCGGATACCCAGATTACATCGTAAAGCATCTTGAGGACAAATTTCTCGCCTGCGGGCGCCCACACTCTCTGACGCTTTACGCCGGCTGCGGTCACGGTGTTCCGTATCTTCACCAGGGTGACCAGCGCTTTGGCCACAGCGGCTTTGTCAAAAAAATAATCTGTTCTCACCCCGATGTCGTCCCTGAGCTGCGCACTCTGATTGAGAACAACGAAATTGAGGCCTATGTATTGCCGCAGGGCGTTCTTCAGCATCTTTACCGTTGCGCTGCGTGCCGTGAGCCGGGGCTGTTATCCAAAATAGGCATCGGAACCTACATAGACCCACGCCAGGACGGAGGAAAAATCAACAGCATAACAACAAAGGATATCGTCCGCGTCATGGAGCTCGACGGAGAGGAGTATCTGTTTTATGACAGCTTCCCTGTTACCGCCGCAATAATACGCGGCACGACCGCGGACGACCGCGGCAACGTCACGATTGAGCGCGAGGCGCTTCGTCTTGAAAGTCTGGAAATTGCGCTTGCCGCCAAGGCGTCAGGAGGCCGTGTTTTAGTACAGGTAGAAAGAATGGCTGCCAACAATACGCTAAAGGCAAAAGACATAGCCATTCCCGGCGAGCTTATTGACGCCGTGGTTGTGACCGAGGAGCCGGAGCTGTATCACCGCCAGACAGCTGGGACAATATACAACCCGTACATCAGCGGTGAGGTGCGCTGCCGCATTGAGGACACAGCCGCGCCAAAATCCCAGCTTCAGGCAGACGACATTATTTGCAGAAGGGCTTTTTTTGAACTATTTGCAGGCGCCGTAGTCAACGTCGGCGTGGGCATAGGCTCCGGAATAGGTCCGGTTGCAGCGGCAGAGGGAATGCTCGACAGAATTACCTTCACACTCGAACTCGGCGTTTTCGGCGGAGTTCCGCAGCCGGCAAAAGACTTCGGCGTTGCGGTAAACCCGGGCTCTATCGTTACCCACCCCACAATGTTTGACTACTATCACGGCGGCAACCTTGATATGACCTTTCTCGGAACCGCACAGGTGGACAAGCACGGCAATGTAAACGTAAGTAAATTCGGCGGGCGCGCTGCTGGCCAGGGCGGATTTATTGATATTTCCCAGTGCTCAAAGAAGGTCGTTTTCTGCACATACTTCAAGGCAAAGGGCTTCAGGGCTTCTGTCAGCGAAGGTATGCTGAACATAGAGCATGAGGGCGAGGTATCAAAATTCGTTGATGCAGTTGATCAGATAACCTTCAATGGAAAGCTCTCGCGTGAAAAACATCAGGAGGTTGTAATCGTAACTGAACGCTGTGTTTTTAAGCTTGCGCCAGATGGCGTTGTTCTGACCGAGATTGCCCCCGGAGTGGATTTACAAAAGGACATTTTGGATCAGATGGGCTTTCGCCCGATTATCAGCGAGCAGCTTAAGCTCATGGACGCCCGTATTTTCATTCCCGGCAAAATGACCTGCTAAGCCGAAACTTTAATATACAGAAACTGCCGGCATACGATAGCTACTCATAAAACAGTATAAAGAAACAAGCTGAAATAGAGTATCTGCCATACAGGGTGCAGAGAAATACAAAGAATCCGCACCTGATTACAGGTCCGGATTCTTTTTCCTGCTGGCATTAATAAAAAAACTATTAACCGCCTGCATCATACGCAGCAGATTTTCACATCAATCAGCGCCGTCTTGTAGCAGGAGCAACTTATGCTCATGCACACGGCGCTGCCATTACTGGTATATATTGCTGTCGCAGAAGCATTTGAGTCACCCTCCCAGTTCAGATGCGTCAGCTCATAGCCGCGCTGTTGCGCGATATGCTCAGCTATACTCCCCGCGTCCATGCCGTCCGGTATCAGCTCGTAATATTTGTACGGGTTGGACACGCACTCTGCGCTCAGATAAAAGTAATAAACATCCCCGTTGTCCATGTCGAAGCAAACGTCCAGCCAGGTGCGCCAGTCGCTTTGCAGTTCCATCCACATGCGGCACAGGCGTATCTCATCCCCTCCCCTGCCGACCAAAATGTACTCGCTTCCCTCTGATTTTACCTGCCCCGAGCTCTTGTCGGCAAGACACAGCAGGCTGATTTGGTTCATCCGCGCGGAGCACAGCTCCAGCGCACTGCCGTCAGGATCGTCTATCAGGCTTACACGGCAGTCCTCACCACCCCCGTTCCAGTACGCATCAAATATCTCGGCGCGCGCGCCTGGGCTCAATCCGGCGCCGCGAGCTTTTACCTCCCCGCCGCGAAACAGCAGCGGCACGAGCGCGGACACGACAAACACGGCGGCTGTCACACCGCCGTATATAACCAGCTTCATTTTGTCATTCAACGCCGGCTCCTCCCTTCAAAAGGACGCGCACGGTGGTACCCTTCCCCAATTCACTGTCATACTCAAGCCGCGTACCGTGCAGCTCCGCTATCCGCTGGCACAGCGCAAGTCCAAGCCCCGCGCCGTTCTGCGCCCGCGAACGGGATTTATCTATCATGTAGAACGGCTCGGTTATTTTAGACAGCTCCTCCTTCTTCATTCCGCTACCGTGGTCGCACACATACAGCGCGTATCCACCCTCCTCGGATTTCCCGAAAAGCTCCACAACATCCCCTCTGCGGCTGGCCTTGCGCGCGTTGTCAACAAGGTTTATCATCAGCGTTTTGAAAAGGTCCGGTTCAATCTCTATCTCCCCAGGCTCCCAGCGCATGTCCAGAGTCATACCGCCGTTCGACAGCGACGGCACCGTGACCGCGGCTATGCTGCGGATAAAGTAACCGACCTCATACCGCTTCTTGTCAAAGCCCTGCTTGCCGGCAACAATTATATCCATGAGCTTGAGCGACAGCGCCTCCAGTCGCTTGCCCTCGGAAAAAATGTACCCCGCGGCGGTAAATCGGGCCTTCGGAGCCATGTCCTTGGATCGGAGCATGTCCGCGTAGCCTATTATCGCGGTCAACGGGGTTTTAAGCTCATGTGCAAAACTGGCGATGAACTCCTCCCGTCGTCCGGCGACGTTTTCAAGATTTTCTATGGAGCGCTCCAGCTCTGCTATGCGTATTTTCTGTAGACGTATGTCCTTGCTCTCCCGCTGAGAGACAAGCCATATGTGCGTGCTTATCACCAACGCGCCCCCGAGTCCGGCCAGAATGAGAAACAGCAGGTAGCTCCAGTATCCTGAGCCACTTCCCCCCGAGTTCCTGAGCGCGATGCACTCGCCCATACATATCACGGAAAAAAGCACGCTCGCGGTGATAAAAAATGTTTTCAGCGGTCTGGTCATAAGCCTATTGTCAAACCTCCAGCCTGTAGCCGACCTTATATATGGCCTTTATCTTGTTCTCCCAGTGCAGCTTCTTTCGAAGGCGCTGGACATGCAGGTCTACCGTTCTTGAATCCCCCATGTAGTCGCTGTCCCACACACGCTCGTAAAGCGTCTCGCGGAACAACGCAATATTTTTGTTGCGCGCGAAAAGCAGCAGCAGCTCGTATTCCTTCATGGTAAGCTGTATCTCATGACTACCTCGGCGCACGCTTCTCGAGCGTGTGTCTATGGTAATATCATCCACCAATATCTCCGTTTGCGTCTTTCCTGCTCGGCGCAGTATGCTCTCCACCCGTGCCAAAAGCTCCACTATCTCAAATGGCTTGGTCAGATAGTCATCCGCGCCTAATTTCAGCCCCTTAACCTTGTCCTCCGTCGTGCCTTTGGCGGTGAGAAAAATAACGGGTATTTCCATCGGCTTAATGTATTCCAACACCTCGTAGCCGTCGGCCCCCGGCAGCATTATGTCCAGCAGCACCAGGTCAAAGCCCTCTTTTTCCAATATATCGCAGGCGGTTATCCCATCGTAGGCACAAACGCACTCATATCCCGCCTCGGTCAGGTTCATCTCAATGAGGTCGTTTATCGGCTTTTCATCTTCAACTATAAGTATTTTTACCATATCACACCACCCATTCCAAGGGCAATTTTGCGTCATAATTGTATAACTGTTGCATCATATTTTAACATAAAGCGCAAAAACTTCAATAATACAGTTTTATTTGACGAAATTCTTTCCGGTTTGTTCCCAGCTATCGCCGCACAACGCGCAATTCCGCCTTGAAATTTCAACTCTGGACTGTTATAATTTTGATAGAATCAGTTAAAGAGGTCAAAGCAATGGTCAAGCTTCAGGTATCAATATTTCTGATATGCTCCGGTATCTTTCTGATACTCTTCGGCAATATTTACGCCGCCGTTGGAGTAATAATCGGCTTTTCCGGCATAATCTCCGGCATAGTCTGCCTTGCCGCCCCTTCAGTGCGGCGGCTGTTTGACCGCTCTAGAAATAAAAACGACGAGGACTAACTTTATCTCAGTGAGGAACTTAGCCATGCAAAAGCTTTTAGCGCCAATCTTTCTGTTGCTTTGCAGCTCTTACCTTATCGAGTATACTTCTTATTATGATGCGGCCAGGCTTTTCGGCTGGGCAGGAATTATATCGGGCGTGATTATCATTCTGCTTCCTGTGTTCAAGGCCGTATTCAGCTCTCTTTCCCATCCCAGCGAGCAGGCTTTGGACTACTCTCCCGACCAAGACAGCAAAAGCTGAGCCCCGTTCAAATCTACACATACTAATAATTTTAATAACAACTCATAATGACAGCATGAATGGCGGCCTGCGGGCCGCCATTCATGCTGTATAATCTTTATTCCTCCTCCGTCTCCTCCCGCATGAGCCGCATTCCCGCCGTACCCGTCACGGGCAACGAGAACACAATCGCGCGCGCCGGAGTGGAGATACCCGCCTTTTCCATTATTGCCTGCATCATCTCGTTTTTCCGCGGAGCCTCCGCAACTATCAGAACAATTTCCTTTTCCGCAACAAGGCTCACGCCGAGAAACTTCTCCGCCTTTTCCATGCCCGTTCCGCGCGCATGCAGCACTGTGCCTCCGGCGGCGTGGACACTGCGCGCAGCGTCCATTATAAGGTCCGAACAGCCCTGATTGGCTATGACCACCAGAAGCTCGTATTTTGTGTCCTTCAGGACGGATTCATCTCCCTTCACGAAATCCATACCGCCGGTCAGGCAGGCCAGCGTCTTTTTCCCGCCCACACTGCTCAGCGAGACAGTAAACACAATCCCTACACCCGGAACGTCTATGTTCATCTCTTTTTGCAGCAGCTTCTTCACGCTTTTCCACACATCGCCAGTCACCACGTGGAACAGTACTCCCTTTTCCGACCCCTCAAGGCCGAAATAGTCGAGTATCTCGCTGGCTGCGGTGCCGCTGCCGGCGGTTATTATCGCGCAGTCGAGGCCCTGCTTTTCGTAGAAACTCAGAAATTTTCTCACCCTGCGGCGGTCCGTTATGCTTATCATCAGATATAAGTGGCTCATTTCATACTGCCTCCCCGCCGTCACAGCTCGATTATGGCGTTGTCGTCCAGCGCATCAAACTCAAGCTGGGCCTCGGGTATAACGCGGCGGCTTTGCTTAACGCGGTAGATAAGGCCCATAACCTGTATCGTAATAAGCGGCGTCATCGCAACCATGGCCACAACGCCGAAAGCATCCGCCACAAGGTTTCCGCCAACAGCCATGCACGCGCCCTGCGCGAATGGCAGCAGGAAGGTCGCCGTCATCGGTCCCGAAGCCACGCCTCCGGAGTCAAAGGCTATGGCCGTGAAAATATCCGGCACAAAAAAGGACAGGCCCAAAGCAACAACATATCCTGGGATTACCAGATAGAGTATCGGCACTCCGGTCAACACCCTTATCATAGCCAGCGCTATGGAAACCGAAACACCGACTGACAGGCAGACTCCCATAGAGCGCGAAGATATCGCGCCGTCCGTCAGCTCCTCGACCTGGCGGTTGAGCACGTACACAGCCGGCTCAGCCTTGACAATAAAGTAGCCGATAATCGCACCTATCGGCACAATTATCCAGCTCATGTTCTGACCCGCCAGCACATTTCCAAGGTAACTGCCCGCCGGCATAAAGCCCGCGTTCGCTCCCGTCAGAAACAGAACAAGACCCACATAGGTGTATATGAGTCCCATCACTATTTTTATCAGCTTCTTCCTTGACAAGCGCAGCGACACAAGCTGAAAGGCGCCGAAGAAAAGAACTATCGGCAACAGTGAGCTGGCCATTTCCCTTATGTACGCCGGAAACTGCTTTACAAATACAGCACACAACTCCACGGAATCCTGCACCTCCGGCAGCGCAGACAGTGCGTACGCGCCTCCCTCAGGCTTGTAGAGTATGCTCAGCGCCATAATGGAGATTATCGGTCCCACCGAGCAAAGCGCCACAAGGCCGAAGCTATCGTTCGCTGCCTGCTTATCGCTTCGTATGGCGGACACGCCTACGCCCAGCGACATGATAAATGGCACTGTCATTGGCCCCGTCGTCACTCCCCCGGAGTCAAATGCCACCGCCCGCAGCTCCACAGGCACAAAAAACGCCATAATGAACACCAGCGCGTAAAAAATCAGAAGCAGCAGCCTCAGCGACACACCAAAAAACGTGCGCAGCAGCGCAAGCACAAGGAACACGCCCACGCCCACCGCGACAGCTCCGATGAGCACCCTGTTCGGTATTGACGGCACCTGCCCTGCCAGCACCTGTAGGTCCGGCTCTGATATGGTGATAATAACACCCAGCAAAAAGGACAATATGACAATTATCCAAAGCTTCCTACTTTTGGTCATGGCAGCTCCAACCCTCTCGCCCATTGGGTTCATTGCCATTTCGGCACCAAGGGTAAAGAACATCATGCCCAGCATAACCAGAACCGCTCCCATGAGAAAGCACAGCAGTACGCTCGTCGAGATAGGCGCAACGGAAAAACACAGCAGAAGAACAATCGCAATTATCGGCAAAACCGCGCCGAGCGCTTCACGAAATTTCAGACGCAGCTTGGAATTGAGAAGCTTCAGAATTTCCACCCCGCTAAAAAAGTAATGCTTAATTATTTATGTTAGCATATTTCCCACGCCGCGTCTATGCAACTAATATGAAAAAACTGTAAATATTCTACTCTGCGCTCATCGTCTCCCTAATCCTCAAATGCCCCCCTCAGCTTCTCCAGCGCCTTTTTCTCAATGCGGGACACATAGCTCCGGCTTATTCCGCACTCGGCAGCTACCTCCCTTTGAGTCATGGGGCTCTGCCCGCCAAGTCCGTAGCGTCTTTTTATTATCTCCGCTTCTCGATTGTCAAGGCATGTATCGATATATTTCCGGACACTATTTCTCGTTTCAAGCATGCTGATATTGTCAAGCATATCGTCGTCCTGCGCGAGCACATCCATCACTGACAGGCTGTTTCCGTCTCCGTCAGTGTCTATCGAGTCGGACAGGCTTATCTCCCCCGCCGACCTCTTCGTGCTGCGAAAATACATGAGGACCTCATTTGCTATCCTCTCGCTGATGCGCTTTTATGTTGTCGGCGCGCGCCTCCACAGCCTCCGGCAGAAACAGCTCAACACGTTCCCCGTCCCACACGGCCCTCCCCACCAGCACACGGACCGCGGCACGCTTTCTCTCAATACCGGAAGCCTGCGCGCAGCCTGCAAACTCCGCCAGCAGGGCGGCCGCCGCCTCAAATGTCTCATAACCCAATTCGTGGGACGCTTCCTGCATCTCCGCCGTGTTAATCCGCTCCTGCGTCTCGCGGCGCTGTAAATCAAGCAGCGCAATGCGCTGGACTACTCCTTCCCTCGCTCCGTCCTCCTTCAACTCCGCGAGCAGGTCCACCAGCGCCGTTATTTTCCGCTCTGCCTCCGCCTTTTCCCTGCGAAGGGCTTCCGGATTTTCCCCACGGTCAGCGCCGGCAGTACAGACTTGCCGCCGGCGCCTCAGCTGCCCGGCAAGCTCCGTCTTGTCCTCCTGCATTTCTTTTATCCAGCCAAAAACCTTCGCATCCAAAGCGTTTCCGCCGACGTTTTTCCCGCCGCATAGTCCTCCGCGACTATGCTCCTTGAGCTGGCAAACATAGGTATATGCCAAAGCCCCACATTCGCTGACACGCCCGGAAAGCTTCGGGTACATACGGCCGCCGCAGCGGCAGTAAAGCAAGCCCGTCAGCAGCGCCTCATTGCCGCGTGGCCTTCCATACGCCCTTGACCCGTTGCGTTCCAACGACTCCTGCACCGCAATCCAGTCCTTCGCAGGAATTATGCCCGGATGCTCGCCCACGCAGACAATCCACTCGCTTACCGGCAGATACACGGTCGTCTTTCCCTTCTCCTGGGCCGTACGGTTGTAGGCCATTATCCCTCTCACTCCGTCAAAGCTGTCCGGTTCGGAAAACAACTCGGCGTCCCGCTGCAAGAAGTAGTCATACGCTTCCCTGTCTGAAATCATGTAAACCGGATTTTGAAGAATTGCCTTGATGGAAAAACGGCTGAAATCACGTCCCGTTTTAGTTTTGATTCTTCGGTTTAGCAGCTCCGCCTCCGTCTGCGTAAGAGAACCGCTCTTAGCATACAAGGCAAATATGGTTTTGACTGTCTCAGCCTGTTCCGGTATCAGCCTGAGCAGGCAGGCTTTTTTTAATTTCCCGTCTACGCTCACGCGCTCCGCCCGCTCCGATGAATAGCCCGTCGGAGTTGTGCCGCCCAGCCATCGACCCGTTTTGGCCAGCTCTTGCATATTATCGCGTATACGCTCGGCTATCGTTTCTCGCTCGAGCTGCGAGAAAACCGAGGCTATGTACATCATCGCCCTTCCCATAGGGCTGCTGGTGTCAAATTGTTCTCTTATCGACACAAAGTCAATGCCTAATGCTCCCAATTCGTCAATCAGTCCGGCAAAATCCCCTATGCTGCGGCTTATACGGTCAAGCCTGTAAACTACAATCGCGCGGAAGGCGTGATTCCTAGCCGCATCCATCATCCTTATAAAATCCGGCCGCCTGAGATTGCCTCCGGAAAAACCCTCATCCTCATACACGTCTATGTTTTCCGCCGCCTCGGCGCCGTAATGCGCGCTTATGTACTCCCTGCAAAGCCCAACCTGGTTTTCTATACTCTCGCCCTTTCCTGTGAATTTCGACTTGCGGGAATATACAGCGATACGTTCTGCGTCTTTTCTCATCCCTGACCCTCCTGTGCATTCAAAAGCTGTATTCACAATACTCTCTCAGCACGGCTTTCTATTCCCGATAAGCAAATTTTTTCGGAGTAATCGGGTGAAGCTTGTGCATTTTGCATATTGCATAAATATTCAATCCAGATGTATAATTTATGCATTATTAAAAGCTTTGGAGGCTCCGTAATGAAAAAAGATATAAAAAAGATTGTCCTCGCCTATTCCGGCGGACTCGATACATCCATAATCATCCCCTGGCTGAAGGAAAATTACAACAATCCCGAGATAATCGCCGTGGCCGGAGACGTGGGACAGAACGACGAGCTCGACGGCTTAGAGGAAAAGGCCCTCAAAACCGGCGCGAGCAAGCTCTATATCGCCGCTCTTACCGACGAGATGGTGGACGAGGTCATCATTCCCTCCCTTAAAATGGGCGCCAGCTATGAACAGTATCTGCTTGGCACCGCTTTCGCCCGTCCTATCATCGCCCGTGCGCTTGTGGACATTGCGAAAAAGGAGGGCGCGGACGCCATTGCCCACGGATGCACCGGCAAGGGCAACGACCAGGTACGCTTTGAGCTGGCAATCAAGCGCTTTGCCCCTGAGATGACCATCATCGCCCCCTGGCGCGAGTGGGATATAAAGGGTCGCGACGAGGAGATTGACTACGCCGAGGCGCACAATGTCCCCCTGAAGATAAGCCGTGAGACCAACTACTCCAAGGACAAGAACCTCTGGCACCTCAGCCATGAGGGCCTTGACCTTGAGGACCCCGCCAATGAACCGCAGTATGAAAAGCCCGGTTTTCTTGAGATGGGCGTGAGCCCCATCACCGCGCCGGACAAGCCCCAGTACGTAACCATCGACTTTGAAAAGGGCGTGCCCGTGGCCGTGGACGGAGAGAAAATGAAGGCAAGCGACATTATCCGCAAGCTCAACAAGTTAGGCGGCGACAACGGCATCGGCCTGCTGGACATCGTGGAAAACCGCCTTGTCGGCATGAAGGACCGCGGATTGTATGAGACGCCCGGCGGCACGATTCTGTATAAGGCGCACCAGTGCCTTGAGATGATAACCGTGGACAAGGACACTGCGCACATGAAAAGCAAGCTCGCCGTGGACTTCGCAGACCTTGTGTATAACGGCAAGTGGTTCACCCCCCTGCGAGAGGCCCTGTCCGCTTTCGCCGACAAGACTCAGGAGCACGTCACCGGCAGCGTAAAGCTTAAGCTGTACAAGGGAAACATTATCACCTCCTCGATAACCTCTCCCGAGAGTCTTTACTCTGAGGAGTTGGTGACCTTTAATGAAAGCGCTTATGACCAGACAAACGCCACAGGCTTTATAAATCTCTGGGGTCTGCCCGACACGGTGCTCGCGCTCAGGGAGCAGAATAAACTCTAATACCATTCGGAGGGATATCACATGAAATTATGGGGCGGCCGCTTCAGCAAAGAGACAGACAGAACGGCTAATGATTTTCAGTCCTCTATCGCGTTTGATCAGAGACTGTACCGTGAGGACATCTGCGGAAGTATTGCCCACGCGCAGATGCTCTCGAAGCAGGAGGTAATCTCCGAAGCTGACTCCGCCGTCATCGTGCAGGGGCTCAAGGCAATTCTCGCCGATATTGAGGCCGGCAAGCTCGAGTTTTCTCCCGCAAACGAGGATATACACATGAATATCGAAGCTCTGCTTACCGAACGTATCGGGAGCGCGGGAAAGCGCCTGCACACCGCGCGCTCACGCAACGACCAGGTTGCCGTAGATTTGCGCATGTATGTCCGCCGCGAGATTGGTAGTGTTATTGCGCAGCTCTTAGAGCTGGAAAGGGTGCTCTGCCGCAGGGCACGGGAGCATCAGCACACAGTTATGCCCGGCTACACACATTTGCAGAGAGCTCAGCCGGTATCCTTCGCCCAGCACCTTCTGGCCTACGCCGCACAGTTCCGCCGCGATATAACCCGCCTTGAGGATTGCCGCGCGCGCCTGAACGAGTGTCCTCTCGGTTCTGGGGCACTGTCCGGCACCACCTACCCCATAGACCGTTGGCAGACGGCGCAGTCCCTTGGCTTCGAATCGCCATGCGGCAACTCCATGGACGGGGTATCAGACCGCGACTACGCCATCGAGCTGCTGAGCAATATTTCAATTCTCATGATGCACTTAAGCCGCTTTTCCGAGGAGGTTATTCTCTGGTGCAGCTGGGAGTTTAAGTTTGTCGAGCTTGACGAAGCATATTCCACAGGCTCAAGCATCATGCCCCAGAAGAAAAACCCCGACATGGCAGAGCTTGTGCGCGGCAAAACCGGCAGGGTTTACGGCGACCTCATGGGTCTGCTGACCGTGATGAAGGGTCTGCCGCTTGCCTATAACAAGGACATGCAGGAGGATAAGGAGCCGGTTTTCGACGCGCTTGACACCGCTGAGCTGTGTCTTCCGGTATTCACCGGCATGATAGACACCATGACGGTCCTGCCGCAAAACATGCGCGTGGCCGCGGGGCGAGGCTTTATAAACGCCACGGACTGCGCCGACTACCTCACTAAAAAGGGCATGCCCTTCCGCGACGCCTACACCGCGGTTGGGAGGCTGGTCTCCGCCTGTGCGGCCAATGAAAAAACACTTGAGGAGCTGAGCCTTGATGAGCTTCGCTCGGTTTCAGCTCTGTTTGACAATGACGTGTACGCCTCTCTCAAGTTGGAAAACTGCATGGCTCTGCGCGCAAGCTTCGGTGGTCCCGCTGTGAGCGAGACCACGCGGCAAATTGAGGAAATCGAGGCTTTTGTACGCTCACGTGAAAACACGGAGGCACATACATGAAGCCCAGAGTATATATAGACGGCAGCTCAGGCACAACCGGCCTGCAGATTTACGGCCGCCTCACCGCGCGGGAGGATATCGAACTTCTGCTCATTGACGAGGCAAAGCACAGGGACACCGCCAATCGAGCAAGGCTTATGAATACCGCGGACATAGTCTTTCTCTGCCTGCCCGACGCCGCGGCTGTTGAGGCCGTGGAGCTGGTCACAAACCCCGACACACGCATAATTGACGCCTCAACTGCCCACCGTGTCAGTCCCGACTGGGTCTATGGCTTTCCTGAGTTGTCCGCCCTGCACCGCGCGCGGATTGCCGACGCCAAAAGGGTCAGCAACCCCGGCTGCCATGCAACGGGTTTTATCAGCATTGTCTATCCACTTATCGGCATGGGACTCCTGCCAATGGACACACCCCTGGCCTGCCTTTCCCTGACCGGCTACTCCGGCGGCGGTAAATCCATGATTGGCCAGTACGAGCAGGAAAACCGCCCACCTGCCCTGTCCTCCCCCGCGCTGTACGGTCTGCTTCAAAACCACAAGCACCTGCCGGAGATGAAAATCCGCACCGGACTGTCCGTCACGCCGGTATTCGTTCCGGTAGTGGACGATTATTACAAGGGTATGGCCTCTACCGTGTCCTTCCATATGTCGCAGCTTCACGGTGTGTCTACGCTTCACGAGTTATGGCAAAGGCTCCGTGACTTCTATGTCTCAGCTTCCGGAGATGAGGGTATAGTTCGCGTGGAGGGCGATCCCACGGCCCCCGAAAGCGGCGTGGATTCCGGCTTTAAGATTTACGCCAATATGCTTCGCGGCAGGGACAGTCTGTCCCTTATCGTGTGCGGAAACGATGAGCGATTCACCGTCACCGCCCTTTTTGACAATCTTGGTAAGGGCGCTTCAGGCGCGGCAGTGCAGAACATGAACATCATGCTTGGTTTTGACGAGACAAAGGGTCTGAATCTGTAAAACTGTTGATTTTATAAAACTGCGAGGAAACAGCTATGCTGAAATTTATAAACGGCGGCGTATGCGCCGCTCAGGGCTTCATGGCCGCGGGAATACACGCCGGTGTTAAAACACACGCGGAATGGAAAAAGGACGTGGCGCTCATAGTCTCCGACACAGACTGCGCCGCTGCGGCAATGTTTACGAAAAACGCCGTCAAGGCCGCGCCTGTCCTGTTGAACATGCAGCACATAGCCAACGGCCGCGCCCGCGCCGTAATCGCCAACAGCGGCAACGCCAACGCCTGTGCCCCCGGCGGAGAGGAAAACGCACTGCGCATGTGCGCCGCGGCGGCAAAGCTCATAGGCTGCGCGGCGGCGGATATACTGGTGTGCTCCACCGGAGTTATCGGGCAGAGATTGAACATTGAGGCCATAGAGTCGGCAGTACCTGAGCTGTATGAGGCGCTGGAGCGTTCCGACGCAGGCAGTGATGCGGCCGGACACGCCATAATGACCACAGACATGGTCAAAAAGGAGGCCGCCGTCGAGACAGTTATCGGCGGCCGGACCGTGCGCATAGGCGGCGTGGCCAAAGGCAGCGGCATGATTCACCCGAACATGGGCACCATGCTCTGCTTTCTCACCACCGACTGCGCAATTTCCTCCGACATGCTTAAATCCGCGCTGCTGGACGCCGTGAGAGTCAGCTTCAACCGCATAAGCGTGGACGGCGACACCTCCACCAACGACACCTGCTGTATTCTCGCCAACGCCTTTGCGGGCAACGAGTTTATCGATGCCCACAGCGAGTCCTATGACGCCTTTGTCTCAGCGCTCAAGGTGCTTTGTACTGACCTTGCCAGGAAAATGGCCTCCGACGGCGAGGGGGCAAAACACCTGATTACCTGCACCGTATCCGGAGCGTCAAGCGAGAGCAGCGCGGAAACTATCGCCAAATCCGTCATCTCCTCCACACTGACCAAGGCTGCCATCTTCGGCGCGGACGCCAACTGGGGCCGAGTGCTGTGCGCCATGGGCTACTCCGGCGAGAGCTTCGACCCAAACGCGGTCAGCGTCCGCTTTGCCAGCGCCGCGGGCAATATCACGGTGTGCGACAAGGGCCGAGGGCTGGACTTCAACGAGGACCTCGCCAAGAAAATTCTCACAGAGCACGATGTGGAAATAATCGTCTCCATGGGCGAGGGCGCTGGAGTGTGTACATGCTGGGGCTGCGACATAACCTATGACTATATCAGGATAAACGGTGATTACAGAACGTAAGCTCAAATCAGCGGACTTTGTCCACTGATTTGAGTAGGCTTCGACTCGCTATGCGCCTCTCCTTTTGACGCCGTTTGCGGCGGCAAAAGGCTCGACGCACGCTACTCGCAGAGATTTTTCCAAAACACATGTCTTTGGAAAACGATTTTAATTTATCCGCTTCTTCAGTCGTTAGCTCTGTGTGACCGCGGGCTTCAAGGTTTTTCGAAAGGGTGATTTCCTTGCTAACACATGAACAGCAGGCCCAGACGCTTGTGGAGGCACTGCCTTATATACAGAAATACACCGGTAAAACCGTTGTGATAAAATACGGAGGCAGCGCCATGGCCTCGGATACGCTGCGCCGTTCCGTGATGACCGACATTGTGCTGCTCAACCTTGTGGGCATCCGCGTTGTGCTCGTCCACGGTGGTGGGCCGGAGATTTCCGCCATGCTCCAGATGATTGGCCACGAGTCCCACTTTGTGGACGGACTGCGCTACACCGACGCAACCACCATGGACATCGTGCAGGCCATACTCTGCGGCAAGGTCAACAAGGACCTGGTATCCCAGCTCAACCGGCTGGGCGGCCGCGCGGTGGGTCTGTGCGGGCTGGACGGGCAGCTTTTCCAGGCGCGACAGCTTGACGAGAAATACGGACTTGTCGGAGAGATAATCCAGGTCAATCCCCACACAGTGCAAAACGCGCTTCAGACAGGCTACACTCCGGTTGTCTCCACAGTGGCCCAAGGCATGGACGCTGACACCGCCTACAACATAAACGCTGACACCGCCGCGGCACGTTTAGCCGAGGCGCTCGGCGCGGAAAAGCTCATTCTTCTGACAGACGTGCGCGGCCTTCTGCGTGACCCCGCGGACGAGGATACGCTTATTCACGTGGTGCACGCCCGCGACGTTCCAAAGCTTGTTGAACAGGGAGTCATCTCCGGAGGCATGATACCAAAAATGGAGTGCTGCGTTAATGCAATACGCGGCGGAGTCGAGCGGGTGCACATTTTAGACGGGCGCATACCCCACTCCATTCTTATCGAGCTGCTCTCTGACGAGGGAATCGGCACCATGATGCAAAAGGAGGACTCGGCTCTATGACTTCCGAGGAAGTAAAGTCCCTGACGGGGCAATATATCATGAACACCTACTCGCGCTTTCCCGTGGCCATAGACCACGGGCAGGGCGCCACGCTGTTTGATTTTGATGGCCGCGAGTACATTGACTTCACCAGCGGCATTGGCGTCAACTCCCTGGGCTACGGCAATCATCCCTGGGCTGAGGCCATAGCCGGACAGGCAAAAAGGCTCGGCCACGCCTCTAACCTATTTTACACCGAAACGCCTGCCCGCCTCGCAGAAATTCTCTGCAAACGCACGGGCGAGAGCCGCATCTTCTTCGCCAACGGTGGCGGCGAGGCCAACGAAGGCATGATAAAGCTTGCGCGAAAATACAGCTTTGACAAATACGGTCTCGGCCGCAGCACAATCATAACGCTGAAAAATTCTTTCCACGGCCGTACCATAACCACGCTCAAGGCCACGGGACAGGACGTTTTCCATAATTTCTTTTTTCCCTTCACCGAGGGCTTCCGCTACGCCGAGGCAAACGGTCTTGAAAGCCTTGACGCCGCCTCCGGCAGCGATGTGTGCGCCGTGATGCTCGAGCTTATTCAGGGCGAGGGCGGAGTACTGCCGCTGGACAAACCATACGTCACGGCCGTGAAGAAGCTCTGCGCCGAGCGCGACTGGCTGCTGCTTATCGACGAGGTACAGACCGGAGTGGGGCGCACTGGAAGTCTTTTCGCTTTCCAGCAATATGACATTTTGCCGGACGTTGTATCCTTCGCCAAGGGAATCGCCGGCGGCCTGCCCATGAGCGGCATTATGGCAAACGAAAAGTGCATGGATGTGCTTGTTCCCGGCACCCACGCCACAACCTTCGGCGGTAATCCCGTCTGCGCCGCGGCGGGGCTCGTCGTTCAGGAAGCACTCAGCGATGAGTTTCTCGCAGGGGTGAGCAAAAAAGGAGAGTACCTTCGCCGCGAAATCGAGGCTCTTTCTCTCCCCTGTCTTGGCAAAACCCGCGGTATGGGGCTTATGATAGGCATTGACGTCAAAGACGGCTATAGCAACAAAGAGCTGGCAGGCACTCTTATTAACAGCGGCTTACTCGTCCTCACCGCGGGCTCTGGCCTTCGCTTGCTGCCGCCGCTGATAATAAGCAAAGAGGAAATGGATAAGGGCGTCGCAATAATGAAAAAGACCCTGTCCTGAAGCGAACATGGAGGTATATAAAGTGAACCATAAAAATTTTCTAAAGCTGCTGGACTTCAGCCCCGCGGAAATACAGCGTTTTCTGGACACGGCCGCGGAGCTTAAGGCAAAAAAGAAATCAGGCGTTCCTCACAAATATCTTGAGGGCAAAAATGTTGCCCTGATATTTGAAAAAACCTCCACGCGTACACGCTGTGCCTTCGAGGTTGCAGCTCAAGACCTTGGCATGGGAAGCACCTATCTCGGCCCCACAGGTTCGCAGATAGGCGCAAAGGAGTCCATCCCCGACACCGCCCGCGTGCTCGGGCGCATGTATGATGGCATAGAGTACCGCGGCTTCGGCCAGGAGATTGTCGAGGAGCTGGCGCAGTATGCCGGTGTTCCTGTTTTCAACGGTCTGACAAACGAGTTTCATCCCACCCAGATCCTGGCAGATTTTCTAACCATCCAGGAGCATTTCGGAAAACTGCGAGGCGTAAAGCTTGTCTATCTTGGCGACGCGCGCTTCAATATGGGCAACTCTCTTATGGTGGGCTGTGCGAAAATGGGAATGCACTTTGTCGCCTGCGCTCCCGAAGCGTATATGCCTGACGCTGCGCTGGCTGATACCTGCAAAAGGATATCCGCGGAAACAGGCGCGGTCCTTGAGTTTATAAGCAGCCCACTCACGGCTGTGAAAGATGCGGATGTTCTGTACACCGACGTGTGGGTTTCCATGGGAGAACCGGTCGAGGTGTGGAAAGAGCGCATTGCTGCGCTTGCTCCCTATCAGGTGACAATGCAGCTTATGAACGCCGCGGGTCCTCAGTGCCGCTTTATGCACTGTTTGCCCGCCTATCACGACCACAAAACCCATGTCGGCAAGGAGATGGGCGAGCGCTTCGGTATGGATTCTATGGAGGTCACGGATGAGGTTTTCGAGTCTGAGCGCTCCATCGTCTTTGACGAGGCAGAAAACCGTATGCACACAATCAAGGCGGTTATGTATGAGCTTATGAAATAAGTGAAAGCGGCATCAGGCCGCTTTCACTTATTTCTTCCCTTCCTCCGCCGCACGAATAACGGTGTCGAGCAGCTCCAGCTTTTGCCGGGCGGGGCAACTAAGTCCCTGAATATATTCTATGACCATGTCCGCGTGCACCCCGGCAGTCAGTCGCGCCAGCCGGCGTGCTTCTTCCTCTGTCTTTGGTCCATGTATAATCACTTGAGCCTCGGCGCTTTTCCTTCCCATACTTACAAGCCTCCCCCCGACGTTTTATTCTATGACAGAGGTGCCGGCCGGTATTACCATCCATGAGAGGATAGCATTTTCTATACATCTGCTTACATAAGTCGCCAACCTGACGTTTTTGTCCGGACGGTAAGTGGACACCCCTTTTATCAGCCCGATAGTGCCGATGGAAATTAAATCGTCCTGCTCTGCTGTCTGTGTGTAGTATTTCTTGATAATGTGGGCTACAAGACGCAGATTGTGCTCTATGAGCATATTTCTCGACTCCAGGTCCCCGTGATTTACCCACGCATCAACGTATTTTTTTTCCTCCTGTGCTGACAACGGCTTCGGAAACGACCCCGACGGACCGTTTCCGAGCCGCAGCATGATGAATGCGTTGCTGACAAGCAGCATAAATGCCGAACATAACATAGCTTACCTCCGCTTTTTCTCCGCTGCGCGGCCTGTTCGCTTTTAAGACAGCACCCGAGCGGAAACAAATCAATCCGGCATATTATATTCCCTGTGTGCAAGTACAAATGTGCCTCCGCGGACATATACTGAGATTTTTTGCGCTTTGTTTATTGACTTTACAGGTCTGATATGTATAATAAAGCATGTACTTCTCTTTGCCTGATATTGTAATGTATAAAATCGTGCATTCACTCGTCTTCCAAATGAGAAGATGAGTTTTTCTTTTCTCCGCACCCTGCCGAAAAATCTATACCGTTAATAAGGAGCAACCATGAAAATTATAGACATAATAAACGGAAAAAAGCCCTCTCTGTCCTTCGAGGTATTCCCCCCAAAAACGAACGATACCTTTGAGTCCATCCGTTCCGCCACCGAGGAGATTGCTCAGCTTACCCCCAGCTACATGAGCGTGACCTATGGCGCCGGCGGAGGCACGAGCGAGTACACCGTGTCCATAGCAGCCAACCTCCAGAAAAACTTCGGCGTAAACACAGTCGCTCATTTAAGCTGCATCTCCTCCACACGCAACGGCGTTGCAAAACAGCTCAAGGCCATAAAGGACGCAGGACTTGAAAACATTCTCGCCCTTCGCGGCGATATCCCCGAAGGTCAGGAGCTCAACACGCCTTACCGCTACGCAAGCGACCTCATACCCGAAATACGCGACGCGGGCGACTTCTGCGTTGGCGCGGCCTGTTATCCCGAGGGGCATCCCGAGTCTGACAACCAGATGGAGGACATCCGCCATCTCAAGGAAAAGGTGGACGCCGGATGCCAGTATCTCGTAACGCAGATGTTTTTCGACAACAACATCTTCTATAACTTTCTTTACAAGGTACGCGACGCGGGCATAACTGTTCCGGTCATCCCCGGCATTATGCCCGTAACCAACGCCGCGCAGCTTAAAAACATCATACGCCTGTCAGGCTCGAACATCCCCGCACGTTTTCGCTATATTGTCGACCGCTATGGCTCCAATCCAGCGGCCATGCGCCAGGCCGGCATAGCCTACACCACCGAGCAGATAATCGATCTTTACGCAAACGGCCTTAACGCCGTGCATGTATACTCCATGAACAAGGCCGACGTGGCGCGCCAGATTCAGCACAACATCTCGGAAATACTCAAATGACGGAACAGTTTACTGCCGGCAATGTGATAATTCCGCCGTCTGAGGTGCTGCGCTATCTCGGCTACGGCCGCTCACACCCCGACGCCGGAATAAGCGGTATGCTCAAAAGCTGCATAGACGAATTGCAGTCCATAGCCTCATACCGCGCCTGCCGTCTGCTTGCAGACGTCTCTCTTGAGGAGGGAGCCGTCGTTCTGGCAGGGCTGAGAATCGAAAGCGCTCAACTGCGCCGCAGTCTGGACGACTGCGGCAGGGCTATTATCTTCGCCGCAACAGCCGGAGTGCAGCTTGACCGTATGGTTGAGCGCTACCGTCTGCTCTCCCCCTCGCGCGCGGTCGTGCTCGACGCCGTCGGCAGCGCGGCGGTGGAGGCCTGGTGCAACCAGCTTTGCGAGCAGTGGCGCGCGGAATTTGATGGTGTTGGCCTGCGACTTCGTCCGCGCTTCAGCCCTGGATACGGCGATTTTCCGATAGACGTGCAGAGAGGTCTCTTAGCCCTGCTCGACGCACCACGGCATGCGGGAATAAGCCTGACAGACGCTTCTATGATGCTGCCGTCAAAATCCGTCTCCGCCGTTGTGGGGCTCGGCGCACAGGGTTGCACGAGCGGCAGTCATGACTGCGAACGCTGCAATATGCGTGATTGCGCCTTCCGGCGATAGAAACCTCAAAACAGCGGCCGCAATGCGGCCGCTGTTTTGAAAATCAATTTATGAGGTTTTAAAACATGGACGTTTTAAGCAAAATACACTCGGGCCTTACTTTCTTCGACGGCGGCACCGGCACCCTGCTCCAGCAGCAGGGCCTGCGCCCAGGCGAGCTTCCCGAGACCTGGAACATACTCCATCCTGATAAAATACTTCAGGTACACCGCGCATACTACCGCGCGGGGAGCAACATAGTAAACGCCAATACCTTTGGCGCAAACCGCTTTAAGTTTGACGGCCAGGACGGACGCTTTTCACTTGAGCAGATTGTCTCCTCCGGTGTGAATCTGGCCCTTCAGGCCAAAAGCGAATTTGACGGCGACCGCTACGTGGCGCTGGACGTCGGCCCACTGGGAAAAATGCTCAGCCCGCTCGGCGAGTTGCCCTTTGACGATGCGGTGGAGCGTTTTGCCGAAGTTATACGCGCGGGCGCCGCCTGCTCTCCGGATCTTATACTCATCGAGACGATGAACGACAGCTATGAGACCAAGGCCGCCGTCCTTGCCGCGAAGGAAAACAGCAATCTGCCCATTTTCGTCACGGTGGTGTTCGATGCCGGAGGCAAGCTCATGACAGGTGCAAACGCCGCGGCCATGGTCGCCATGCTTGAGGGACTGCGCGTTGACGCCATCGGTATGAATTGCTCGCTCGGCCCGAAACAGATGCTCCGCCTTCTTCCGGAGTTGGCAAGCTGCACCTCCCTGCCGCTCATGGTAAAGCCCAACGCTGGGCTTCCGCATGTTGACAACGGCAAAACCGTCTATGACGTGGGTCCCGATGAATTTGGCTGTCTCATGCGTGGGATGGTGTCTGGAGGCGCGCGCATTATCGGCGGCTGCTGCGGCACCACTCCGGAGTACATTTCCAGCATGGTGGAAGCAACAAGGGATATTGAGCCCTTGCCGCTGACGCAAAGGCGCCGCCGCGTAGTCTCGTCATATACACACGCCGTGGATTTCGGCGGCGACTGTGTTCTCATAGGCGAACGCATAAACCCCACGGGCAAGAAGAAATTCCGCGAGGCCCTGCTGCGGCACGACATTGACTACATACTCGGCGAGGGCATAAGCCAGCTTGACCTCGGCGCGCAAGTGCTCGACGTAAATGTCGGGCTTCCGGAGCTTGACGAGCCGAAAATGATGCGTGAGTGCGTCCACGCCCTGCAAAGCGTTGTTGACGCTCCGCTCCAGATAGACACAAGCGACCCTGCCGCGCTGGAACAGGGACTGCGCCTGTATAACGGCAAGGCCATGATAAACTCCGTCAACGGCAAGGCAGAGGTTATGGACGCAGTGTTCCCTCTCGCTGCAAAGTACGGCGGGCTTATTGTCTGCCTGACGCTTGACGAAAACGGCATTCCAGGCAGTGCCGCGGAGCGGCTTGAGATAGCCCGGCGCATAACCCGCCGCGCGGCGGATTACGGCATAGCGCCCTGGGACCTGATATTTGACCCGCTGGCAATGGCCGTGTCCTCCGACACTGGCAGCGCCAACGTCACTCTCGAGTCCATACGGCTTATTTCCTCCGAGCTCGGCGGCGTATGCTCGCTGGGCGTGTCAAACATATCCTTCGGCCTGCCGAACCGCGATTTCGTGACCGCGGCGTTTTTCACACTGGCGCTCCAAAACGGTCTCAGGGCCGCCATAATGAATCCGCGCTCGTTCGAGGTGATGAAGGCTTACAGGACATACCTGCTGCTGTCAGGGCATGACGAGGGCTGCGCGGAATATATTTCCTTCGCCGGAAACTCCGTCATGCAGACAACGCCCATTTCTGCCACCGTGCCCGCACCCGCCGACGTGACTGAAGGCGATGGTCTCAAGGGAGCCATAGTGCGCGGGCTCAAGGAGCGCGCTGCGGCGATTGCCGCCGCCCTGCTGCCCGGCAGCGACCCCATGGAGCTCATAAACTGTCAGATAATCCCCGCGCTCGATGTTGTCGGCACGGGCTTTGAGAACAAAACCATGTACCTTCCGCAGCTTCTCATGAGTGCGGAGGCGGCAACGGCGGCCTTTGGCGTAGTGCGCACCGCCATCCCCGCCGGCGATGGAAGCGCGCCGAAAGTTATCCTGGCCACAGTCAAGGGAGACATACACGACATCGGCAAAAATATCGTCCGTGTTCTACTTGAAAATTACGGCTACCAGGTTCTCGACCTCGGACGTGACGTGCCTCCTGAGAAAATAGTTGAGGCTACCGCGCACGAGGGCGTGAAGCTCGTCGGGCTCAGCGCACTGATGACAACTACCGTGCCGAGCATGGAACAAACCATAAAGCAGCTTCGTGGGCGCGTTCCAGACTGCCGCATAATAGTCGGCGGCGCGGTACTCACTCAAGAATACGCCGACATGATAGGCGCCGACGCCTACGTCAAAACCGCCATGGATACAGTGCGGTATGCCGACAGGCTTTTCGGGCGGGGATAGTCAATAAAAATTTCTAAAATACAAAGGAGTAAATAATGCAGATAAAAAAGTCGAACGAAACGGCACAATCTGCGCCGTATTCAACGAGGACGAAAAGCTAATCACTAACGCTCAGTCCGCCATGGACCTTCTCATGAGCGCAAAATATGACGCTGGAACAAGAAATGTCGTCATCGACAAGCGCCTTGTTGCGGAGGACTTCTTTATACTCAGCACGGGACTTGCCGGTGAGATTTTGCAGAATACATCAACTACGGCGGGCGCATCGTCATTTGGGGAGATTATTCCCGTTATTCGAGCAAGCCCTTGAAGAACTTTATATATGAAAGCAACAAGGGAAAGGACGTGTTCTTTGCCGCAACGGAGGATGAGGCTGTCGATATGCTGACTCGCTGATTTCTACACGCTGCGTCAATCACGGCAGAAACCCGAACAAGCGCGGCAGGCCGATTTGGTATGCCGCGCTTGTTCGGGTTTTCTTCAATGTCTCAGGAGGACAGCACTTATTGCGGCTTATACAACTTTATAAATTTTTGTATAGCCTCATTTTCGTTATCAGGGCGGTACCATATACAGACCTTGCGTTTACAGTATGACTCGGAGAGCGGGCGGTAGGCTATCAGCTCAGATTCTGCTGAACGCATGTGCCTGCCTATCACCGTTATACCATCGCCCCGACGCACCCCCATAAACAGGGCCTCCATCTGGTTGAACATCGCCGGCCCCTTAGGCATAAATCCCGCCTTGCGGCACATACTCACCGTATGATGCCAGGACGCGGAGAAGTAGCTGTTGTCCACACTGAAAAAATCGTAGTTCTTCAAATCTGTCAGCGACAGCTCGCTTTTTTCGGCAAGAGGGTCTTCCTTGTTTATCAGCACGCCCAGTTCTTCCTCAAACATGTCCTGCTTTTCCAGCCCAGCCATGTTCGGCATGGGATAGCTGGCCGTTATGGCCAGGTCAACCTTCTCCGCCACCAACGCCTCAAACGCCTCATTCGGGTCACCGATGATATATTGCAGCTTTACCTCTGGATACCTGCTGCTGAACCGCTCAGGAGTGGAGCCAAGATAGTCGTTCATTGCATAGTATGGCACGCTTATGCGCAGGCGGCTGCTGTAGCCGGACTTGAGTATCCTCATGCGCGAGCATATATCGTCATAGTCCTCCACCAACAAGCTTATACGTTCTCGGAACATCTCTCCTGCAGGAGTCAGTGTCACGGACTGGGTGCTTCGGTTGAAAAGCTTGATATCCAGCTCGTGCTCAAGAGCGCTTATATGGCGGCTCAATGCCGGCTGGGTTATAAACATACTTTCTGCCGCCGTGCTGTAATTGAGGTACTTCGAAAGCGTAAGAAATTGGCGGAAGTGTTCAATCGAAGCCATTTGGTCTCCTCTCCTGTGCAAAATTCAAAGTTTTTTACCCGCACTTATAATATTTTTGCATAAAGCTCACAATAAAAACATTTCCCATTAATTATATTCCGGATATATAGTTATAGTCAAGAGGCACTATCACATTTAACATGGAGGAAACGCAAATGTCAATCGTTCGCACATATACGAACACGCTTGGCGGGCCGGCTGAGGTACAGACGGAAAACGGTGTCATTCGCCGCATCCGTCCCATAAAGCTCGCTCCCGACGACGCCAAGGGGTGGACTATCCAAGCCAGAGGAAAAAGCTTCTCTCCGCCGCGCAAAGTGACGATGACGGCCATCGGCTTGCAGGACAAGGACAAGACCTACGCCTATGACCGCCTGCTCTATCCCCTTATCCGCGAGGACTTCACGGAGACCCCCGACGGCAAAAACCGCAACACTGAAAACCGCGGCAAAAGCGGTTACCGCCGCGCGAGCTGGGATGAGGCGCTGGGCCTTGTCGCACGCGAGATAAAGCGCGTGCAGGACACCTACGGCAAGGAGTCCGTCACCGCCTGCACCGGCTCCCATCACTCCTGGGGGCTGGTGGGCTATAAGCTCTCGGCTTTCAAACGCTTTTTCAACATGCTCGGCTACACTCAGGTGCAGGACAATCCCGACTCCTGGGAGGGCTTTCACTGGGGCGCGTCCCACGTCTACGGGCATTACTGGCGCCTCGGCTGCCCCGAGCCCTTCGACCTGCTTGAGGACTGCCTTAAAAACACCGATACCCTCATATTCTGGTCCCACGATCCCGACTCTACCCACTCCTGCTACTCCGCCAACGAGAACAACCTCTGGCGCCGCTGGTTTAAGGAGCTGGGAATCTCGGTTATCTACGTTGACCCCTTCGTAAACTTCACCGCGGTCAAGCAGGGCGACAAATATATTACGCCCCGCCCCGGCACGGACTCCGCCGTGCTTGAGGCCATCGCCTACGTCTGGCTGACGGAGGACACCTACGACCACGACTATGTGGCAAAGCATGTCCACCGCTTTGACGAGTGGGCGGACCGCATTTTGGGCAAAGGTCCGGACGGAGTAAAAAAGACGCCGAAATGGGCCGAGGAAATTTCCGGCGTGCGTGCGCCCGTTATAAAGGCTCTGGCGCGGCGCTGGGCGTCCACCAACACTATGGGCGGCTCCGGCGTGCGCGTGGGCTGGGGCGGCGCCTGCCGCACCGACAACGGCACGGACTACTCCCGCCTGATGGTCCAGCTCTTCGCCATGCAGGGCATGGGAAAGCCTGGTCGCAACATGTGGACTGCCAACGCCGGCGCTCCGATGGACTACAACTTCTGGTTCGGCGGCTATTCCGACCCCAAAAGCACCATTGCCAACGAGCCCGTGGCCAACAAAACCGCGGTCAACTGTGTCGAGCAGAAGCTCTACCGTGCTACGCTGCCAGAGGCAATCCTGAATGGCCATGACGAGTGGAACGGAGACGGCTTCTGCGGACAAAGCCTTGAGCAGCAGTTCAACCACCACGTATATCCCCTGCCCGGCTGCAACAAGGTACATTTGCTCTACCGCTACGGCGGCAACTTCTTCGGAACCATGATAAACACCAACCGTTGGGCGGACATGTACCGCTCTCCCGAGCTGGAGTTCACCGTCAGCCAGGACATGCACCTGACGCCCGAGGGCAAGTTCTGCGACGTTATCCTGCCCGCCTGCACCGTGCTTGAGCGCACTGACATCGGCGAGTTCTGCTCCAGCGGCAACAGCGGCTACGCCTCTCACGGCCAGAGCGGCAACAACTGGCAGGTGATAGTCTACCAGAAGGCCGCCATAAAGCCTCTGGGCGAGTCTCAGAGCGACTACTGGATTTTCTCTCAGCTTGCCGAGCGTCTGGGCTTCGGCGAAGACTTCACCGAGGGCCGCGACGAGGATGGCTGGTGCAAGCGCTTCTGGGAGACAAGCGACCTGTGCAAGCGTATCGGCTGGGAGGAGTTTAAGCAGCGCGGCTACTATATCCCCGGCATCCCCGAGGACTGGGAGCGCCGCTGGGCTTTCCGATGGTTCGCCGAGGGAACAGAGTGCAAGATGGTGCGCGACGAGTGCATGAAGGACGGTAAGCTGGGAACAAGAACGGGCAAAATAGAGTTTGTCTCCGAGCTGCTCGAGGAAAAGGAGCCGGACGACCCCGTGCGCGGCCCCATGGCCTTCTACAAGCCCAGCCGTGAGGGGCACTGCTCGCCGCTTTACGACAAGTACAAGCTCCAGCTCATCACTCCCCACCCACGCTTTGGCTTCCACACGCAGTACGACCAGCACAACAAATGGCTCTGGGAAGTCCCGGAGCACAGGCAAGTCGTGGCGGGAATGCCCTACGCCATAATCCGCATCCACCCCAAACGCGCAGCCGAGCGCGGTATACATGACCGCGACATCGTCCGCGTCTGGAACGACCGCGGCGAAATACTGTGCATGGCAAAAATAACCAACCGCCTTGAAGAGCACACCGTACACCTCTACGGCTCCTCCGGCATGTATGAGCCGGCCGAGCCAGGCAAAAACAGCATTGACAAGGGCGGCTGCGCAAACATTCTCACGAGTCCCGACATGATAGAGGGCCGCCACATTCCCGGCATGACGCCAAACTCCACACTCGTGGAGATGGAGGTCTATAAAAAGCCGCTCAAGCCGGGCATGGTATTAAACGAGCTATTGGAAAAAGCAAACGGGGAGGTTAGATAAATGCGCTACGGTATAGCTGTCAACACGGAAAACTGCATGGCCTGCTACAACTGCTTCATGGCCTGCAAGGACGAGCACTGCGGCTTTGCCACGCCGGTCTCCGCGCCTCAACCGCACGAGGGGCAGTTCTGGGTCAATATCCGGACAAAGGAGCGCGGCGACGACAACCGCAAGGTCAAGACCAGCAACGTGGCGGTCATGTGCTCCCACTGCGACAATCCCGCCTGCGCCAAAGCGGCGAAAAACGGGGCGGTCTACAGGCGGGACGACGGGATAGTAATAATCGACCCTGAGAAGGCTAAAGGACAGAAGGCCATTGCCGAGGCCTGCCCAATCGGCGCGATATTCTGGAACGAGGACTTGCAGCTTCCCCAGAAATGCACCATGTGCGCGCACCTGCTCGACGAAGGCTATGACGAGCCCCGCTGCGTGGAGGCCTGCCCCAACGATGCTCTGTTCTTCGGCGACCTGGACAACCCCGACAGCGCGGTCAGCCGCGCCATAGCCGCCGGCCGTGCCACGCCTCTCAAGGCTCTTGAGGGGACGGAGACGAACGTAAAGTACCTGAACATCCCCACGGTTTTCCTCGCCGGCAGCGTCTATCTGCCCTGCGACGAGACGGGGGAGGACCCCGCCGACGGGGCTATTGTAGAGCTGAAAAACCTCAAAACCGGCGAGACGCTCACCACCAAAACCAACTACTTCGGCGACTGGGAGCTGGAAAACCTGCCGGAAAACGAGGAGTTTGAGGTCCGCATAAGCTTCCCCGGATACCGCGGCGTCACCCTCAGCGCCAAAACCGATGCCGACCACTATGTCGCCGAGGTCGTGCTGGAAAAAGGATGAGCGCAAAAATCCACGTGTCGTCGAAAGACGGGACGGATTTAATAAAACAAAAAGAAAGGACACATGAAAATGAAACGTACAAAACTTCTCGCTCTTACCCTGTGTGTGGTAATGCTTCTCGGCCTCATGGCCGCCTGCGGCAATAGCAACAGCGCGAACAAGCCCGGCGACAGCAATGCCCCCGACAGCAGCAGCGGCGACAACAACGCTCCGCCCACCAGCGGAGGCGGTGACGACGGAAAGGTCTATGAGCTGTCCCTGAGCACCCACGACCCCGCAACAAGCAATAAAACCATCTTCTTCCAGCAGTGGGCTGACGAAATTGAGGAGGCCTCCGAGGGCCGTATAAAGATTACCATCTACTCCGGCGGTTCCCTTGCGGCCGGTACCGCGGCTCTCGACGCTCTGCGCACCCAGGTCTGCGATATCGCGTGGATTTACCCCCAGTATTTCTCCGGACAGTTCCCTCTAAGCGAAGTTATCAGTCAGCCTGTCGGAATCTCCTCCGTTCCCCAGGGCGTGGACGTGATGTACGACCTTTATGAGAAGTACCCTGAACTCCAGGAGGAGGTCTCCGAGTTCGTCCCCCTGATGATTCACACCAATCCCATTAACAAGATATGCACCACCGAGGCAAATCCCATTAACAGCGTGTCCGACCTCAAGGGTCTTACCTTCCGCGCCAGCGCAGGCACGCCCTCCGACCTGCTTCTGGCCTGGGGCGCTACCCCGATTCAGATGGCCCCCGGCGACATATATCAGGCCGTACAGAAGGGCACTGTCGACGGCTTTGTCTTTGACTGGTCCGGCATGGTCAGCTTTGGCCTGCAGGAGGTCACAAAGTATCTCGTCACCTATCCTGTCTACTGCGGCCCATATTACCTGATGATGAACCGTGACAGCTTCAACGAGCTTCCCGAGGACCTTCAGAACCTCATTCTTGAGCACTCCGGCCGCGAGACCTCCAGGGAATTTGCCTGGGTCTTTGAGTACGACGAAAACCGCGGCTATGAAGCATGCGTCGAGGCCGGCTGCGAGCCGATAAACCTCAGCGACGAAGCCACCGCCGAGTTTGAGTCCTACAACGAGAGCCTTCTCGGTGCCTGGGAGGAAAACAACAAGGATAAGATTGATACCGCCGCCTATATTGCTGACGCAAAGGCCCTGGCCGAGCAGTATTATATCTCCACCGACGACGTCAAGGCCCACGTTGCCGAAATGAACCTTGGGTAAAAAAGCAGAAACAGTTTAAAACATCATCTCCGCAAGCGTAAAAGTCTGCTTGCGGAGATGACACACCATTTTGGAGGTTGAGTATGAGCTTAATGACAATGGCCGTGCTTGGAATCTTAGCATTGCTGATTATGATGTTCATAGGCATGAACATCGGCCTTGCCATGTTTCTGGTCGGCTTTATCGGCTATGGCTTTGCCGTGAACTGGAAAGCCGCGCTGGGCGTATTGCAGACGGTGCCCTACGTGCAGGCGGCTTCGTATTCCATGACAGTTGTGCCGCTGTTTATTATGATGGGCAACTTCGCTTTCGCCTCCGGTATGAGCGAAAACCTGTACAGCGCGGCCAACAAGTGGATAGGCCGCCTGCCCGGCGGTCTTGCCTGTGCAACCGTTGCGGCCTGCGCCGCTTTCGGCGCTATATGCGGCTCCACAAATGCGACCACCGCCACCATGGGCATAGTCTCCATACCACAAATGCGCAAATACGGCTATTCGGATAAGCTCTCCTGCGGTGCGGTTTCCGTCGGCGGTGGTCTGGGCGTTATGATCCCGCCATCTTCCTGCTTTATTGTCTACGGAATTATTGCCGAGCAATCCATAGGCCGTCTGTTTGCCGCCGGCATCATGCCCGGTATTCTCCTTGCCGTGCTGATTATCAGCATGATAGTCATACAAGTCAAAGTCAATCCCTCTCTCGCTCCTAAAAGCGATAAGTTCAGCTGGAAGGAAAAATTGATTGCGCTGGCCAAATGCTGGGACGTTATCCTGCTGTTCGCCGGCACCTTCTATGTCATGTTCTCCGGTATTTTCACTATAAACGAGGCCGCGGCCGCCGGCTGCCTGCTGGCTATAATCATTTTCATCGCCAAGGGCAAGTTTACTTGGAAAACCTTCGCCACGGTCATGTGGGACAGCGTCAAAACCACTTCCATGACCTATCTTATAGTGATAGGCGCCATGGTCTTCGGCGCTTTCCTGTCCATAACAAAAATGCCCATGACACTTGCCGCCATAATCGAGGGCTGGAACGTCTCCCGCTATATCATTCTCGCAGCCATTGTTGTAGTATATCTCATACTTGGTTGCTTTATGGACGCTTTACCCATGGTTATGCTAACGGTCCCCATCTTCCTGCCCATAGTCACCGGCCTCGGCTTCGACCCGATATGGTTCGGCGTCATCATCATTATTGTAATGATGATGGGCTTTATCACGCCTCCTGTCGGCATGAACTGCTACGTTCTGTCCGGCATAGTGCGCGATGTGCCGCTGGGCACAATCTTTGCCGGCTCCGTGCCCTATCTGCTGACCCTGTTCATAGGGGCAATTCTCGTCACCGTTTTCCCGCAGATAGCGCTTTGGATTCCGAATCTCCTGTACGGTTAAGGAGGCAGCACAATGAAAATTATAAGAAAAATAAGCTCCGCCATGAATATGTTGCTCGGCTATGTCACCTTCGCGGCCTTCTTTGTGATAATGGCCTTTATCGTAATAAATGTTTTCATGCGCTTCGTGCTTGACAGCCCCGTGCTCGGAGCCTATGAGATTGTCGAGCAGATGATGTTCGTCGGCGTGTTCTGTTCCTTTGCTTACGCTCAGCAGCAGGGCAGCCACATCCGTGTGTCCATGCTTCTCATGCATCTGCCGCGCCCCGTATCCATGGCGCTGTGCGGCCTGACAAGTTTGTTAGGCGCGGGCATATTAGGAGTGCTGTCCTACGCGGCCTATAAGCAGTTGCTCATCGTAATAGCGAAAAACTATACCTCGGCAATGCTGAAATTCTCACTCACACCGTTTTACGTTTTAGAGGTCGTGTGCTCGGTAATCTTTGCCTTTGCCGTTCTGGTGGATGCAATAGACTATTTCACCGCCATAGCCGACAAAGAACGCGCCCAGGAGCTTGCGTCAAAGTTCTGAGGCGTACATCTCCGCTAAAAAGCATAAAACAGGCTATGACTATAATAACAGTCATAGCCTGTTCTGATTTTTGGCAAATGAGGGCAACCACAGGCAATGTCCGTGGACTAAAAAAGCTAAGCCAATGAGTAGAAAAGATAAACCTCCGACTTAAAAATAGAAAAGGTTTACCGGCCAAAACTCTAAAGGACCGATATGGGAGCAGGCACTTTGGGTGGAGAGTATATTATGTTGACACGGTAGGCAGTAACAAGAAGGCGATTGCACAATATATCCGAAATCAACTGGCAGAGGACAAGATATCTGAGCAGCTGACCATAAATGAATATTATGACCCGTTTATGTGTGAGCCGGCTAATAAGAGCAAGTAAGAGCAGCCCCACTTCGTGGGGCCGCTCTTAAACATATGCGGTCGGCAGACCGTTTCACCGCGCCTTGAGGTGCCGCCATTATTATGCCCTTATAGGGCCTGTGCAGGCCTCCCGTTTTACGGGTGGTCCTGACTTTGGTTTTACTGTTACTGTTTTTTATTACTTACGGCCAATCAAAGCGTCGTCAGCTTCCTTTCCGCTATCTGCACGGTATTGGTCATCCTGCGCTTTGATGTGTCCCGGCTTGAAAAGTAACATGAAGATAAAGGAAATTACGCCGCAGAGCAGAACCATAGTGAACACACCCGCGGGGCCCTTGTAGCCGGCCGCTCCAAACAGCAGTCCTGCCACAACCATCGGAGCGGCGGAGCTGACCAGAGAGCCAATGGGGCTCGAAAGCATGAAAATGCGGCCAAAGTCCTCACGGCGCCAGTACTGAGCGGCACAGGAAACACCGAAGTTGGAAGCGGCGCCCATGAACAGAGCGACGAAAACCATGGCCATGAGCAGGCTTATGCCGGTACCGATAATTCCGAGAGCACCCGCAATGACCATCAGAACAGTGGCAATCATCATTGCCTTACGCGTGCCGAGACGGGTATCCAGCAGCCCCAGAACGAAGGAGCCAATCATGCCGAATATCATGACCATAGCCATGACGGCGGTGTATCCGCCGACGCTTTCCATACCGCCTGGGGCGTTGGTGATGATAGCCTGAGACTGGCTCATTACGCCAATGGCGGTGCCGAGCAGCAACGCGTTGGTCAGGGTAGAGAACCAGAATTCCTTGTTTGCAACGGTATGGCCGAGCGTCCAGACAGAGGTTTTCTTGTTCTCAATCTCAGAGAGCATGATGGCATTTGCAGCCTCGGGAGTCATGCTCTTATCGTTATCACGGAATGCGCCAACCTGCTCGGGATAATCCTTGATGAAGATCAGACCGATAAGCCAACCGGCAACGGAAATGATAAAGAAAGGCATGAACGCGCTTTGAATAATGGAGTAGGGATTAAACTGAATGCCCTGTGCGCTCAAAGCACCGATGGTGCCAAAGATGGAACCGGCGAAGGGCCCCAGCAGACCGTTTGCAATGGGGAATGCAAGAGTCGCAATACCCATAACGGTGCCCTTACGGGTGGGAAACCACTGTCCGACAAGCAGACCCAAGGTAAAGGTAGCGTACAGGACAGAGGTAACGTTTATAAGGGAGTAGCATATGTACCACAGGGGTCCGGCGGGCTGGCTCATAACCACAAAGGCCAGGGCCAGAGTAACGCCTCCAAGAGTACAGCAGAGGGCCTTAAGGTTTTTCACTCTGGAAACGGGCCCAATCAGCAGAAGCTGAATGAAAATACCTACAATAGCACAGATGGAGTAGTACCTGGATACTACATTGGCACCACCGTAGAAATCGGCCAGAATGTTTAGGGGGTACTGGGTGAAGCACTGAAAGGTCATGTAAGCGACTGCCTGAAACAGTATAAGCATACACCCTCTGAAGCCAAAGCCAACAGTTTTCTTCTGAGACATAACTTTTTCCTCCAATCACATTTTCTCTTTTCTTTGCCTACTCTTTTGCGAAAAACGGCTCTCAAAAAATGGTGAAAACCATTTGTTAAGACATTGTTTCGGTTCGTTTTTTACATTGCTTCCCCTATGTATCCACTTCCTCATAGGTTGGGTCTCCGGAAATGATTGCGATTTCGCTTTCAGGTATACCGGGCATACCGCAAACAGGACACTTGCCGAAATCATCACCTAACTCAGCTATCATGTCGATGGCGTACTTAAACTTTTTGCGGCAGCCGGCGCAGGTATAGCAGAGATAACAGAGGCCCCAGCTCATCTGTTCAGACTCAGGATCTCACGTGCCTCCGCAGGCGTGGCGGCCTCACTGCCGTATTCACGAATGACACGGGCTGCGCGCTCGACAAACTGCCTGTTGCTCCCTGCCAAAATGCCCTTGGAGTACAGGACATTATCCTCCATGCCGACACGTACGTGTCCGCCCAGCGCGACTGCGCCGTACAGTATCTCCATCGCTGAATGGCCGACGCCAAAGCAACTCCATGTGGAGCTGGGGCACATGGACTCCATGGTTTCTTTCATGAATATCAGGTTCTTCATGCTGCCTGGGATACCGTTTGCACAGCCCATGCAGAACTGGAAATGCAGCGGTGCCTTGAGCACACCCTTCTTCAGATAATAAGCCGCATTGGCAATCATGCCTGGGTCAAACGCCTCAATTTCGGGCTTGACGCCCCACTCCTGCATATTCCTGCCAAGCTCCTCCAGAAATTGGGGCGGATTCAAAAACAGGGCGGAATGCATCCAGTTCATGGAACCGCAGTCGTAAGAGCCCATCTCGGGCCTCAGCTCCCTGAGGTGGGCCTGACGGGTCTCGTCGGTGGCATACAGGTCGCCGGAGGTGGTCATATTCAGGATAATGTCGCAGTCGGGGTGTCTGCTGCGCAGCAGCCCGACGGTTTGAGCAAACTTTTCCTTATCCATAGTGCCGTTGCCGTCGTCGTCGCGCATATGCAGATGCGCGATTGCGGCGCCTGCCTTCCAGCACTCATAGACATCCTCACAAATCTCCGCGGGGGTCATCGGCACATTGGGATTATTCTCCTTCTTCGGCCATGCACCAGTGGTGGCAACGGTGATAATAGTTTTTCTTGCCATTTGCCGCAAATCTCCTTTTTACTTCTTATTGCGGGAGAACAGCTTCTGCATATACTCCAGACCGCTGTCACCGTTGCCCTCGGGAAAACCGTAGCCGGTGCCGCCGTAGGCGTAGGTGCGGTCTGGTACGCCCTTGACCAGCAGGTCCTCGTCGATTTCCGCGCTGCAACGCGCCATAGAGCCATCTCCCATGTACCAGCGCAGGGGGAAGCAGTTGAAGCGGAACCACTTGCCGGCAGGAATTTTGTCCAGATCGCCGCCCAGATTCTCTACACCGACGATACCGTGGCCCAGCATTTCCTTATGGCAGGGCTCCCATGTACCCCAAACGCCCAAATTCTCCAGCTCGCCGAATTTCTTGTCGTAAGCCTCCTGGCCGTGGATACGTATGTACTCAAATTTATCGAACTCAGCGAAAGCCTCCTCGCCGAACAGCTCCTTATACTCCTCAATCAGGGTCTTGCCTGTTGCGCCCAGCAGGTCCATACGGGTCATGCCG
>CATJWG010000143.1 GCA_949744165.1 uncultured Eubacteriales bacterium
ATAACCCACAGCGTATGTGTCGGCGGCCCCATGACTCTGCACACCATAGACGGCGTTATCCGCCGTGTGCGCCCCATCGTTCTGACGGACGACGATCCCGCCGGCTGGGTCATCAAGGCCCGCGGCAAGGAGTACACCCCCCAGCGCAAGACCACCATGTCCCTGCTCGGCTACTGCGAGCGTGACAAAACCTACGCCTATGACCGCCTGAAGTACCCCATGATCCGCGAGGACTTTGTGGAGACGCCCGACGGCAAGAACCGCAACACCGAAAACCGCGGCAAGAGCGGCTACCGCCGCGCAAGCTGGGACGAGGCTCTGAGCCTTGTCGCCCGTGAGATTAAGCGTCTTCAGAGCACCTACGGCAAGGAGACCATCACCGCCTGCACCTCCTCCCACCATTCCTGGGGTCTGGTCGGCTACAAGATCTCCCTGTTTAAGCGCTTCTTCTCCATGATGGGCTACACCCGCATAGCGGACAACCCCGACTCCTGGGAGGGCTTCCACTGGGGCACCCCCCACTCTTACGGCTACTACTGGCGCCTCGGCGGACCGGAGCCGTACGATATGCTTGAGATGGCCATGCAGAACGTTGAGACGATGGTCTGCTGGTCCACCGACCCCGACACCAGCCGCGGCGGCTACTCCGCGCAGGAGTCTGCGCTCTGGCGCTGGTGGCTCAAGGAGATGGGCGTTCAGTTCATCTACATTGACCCGTTCAACAACTACACCTCCGTAAAGCACGCCGACAAGTGGATTGGTCCCCGTATGGGCACCGACGCGGCTCTGCTCGAGGCCATTGCCTACGTGTGGATAACCGAGGGCACCTATGACCACGAGTACGTCGCGCAGCACGGCCACCGCTTTGAGGAGTTCAAGAACCATATCCTCGGCCTTGGCCCCGACGGCACCGCCAAGACCCCGAAATGGGCTGAGGAGCTCTCCCTCATCCCCGCCATGGACATCAAGGCCATCGCCCGCCGCTGGGCCAGCACCGTAACCACCAGCGGTTCCGGTATGCGCGGCGGCTTCGGCGGCGCCTGCCGCCACTCCAACGGCACCGAGTACGCCCGTCTGATGACGCTGCTGAGCGCCATGCAGGGCATGGGCAAGCCGGGGCGCGCTTTCTGGTCTCCGGCCTGCGGCGGCCCGATGAACTACAACTTCTGGTTCGGCGGCTATTCTGACCCGCTGTCCTCCATCGCCAATCCCCCCATCTGCGACAACGCTCCAGTGAACAGTGTTGAGCAGGTGCTCTACCGTCCGAATCTCCCCGACGCGATTCTCGACGGCCACTACGAGTGGCTGGGCGAGGGCTTCTGCGGCGGCGGCGTTGACCTTGAGTTTACACGCCACGTCTATCCCGCCCCCGGCTACAATAAGGTCCACTGCTTCTGGCGTTACGGCGGCTCCTTCTTCGGAACCATGCTCGACACCAACAAGTGGGCGAAGATGTACAAGAGCCCCGAGCTCGAGTTCGTCATCAACCAGGATATCTACATGACTCCCGAGACCCGTCACGCCGACGTTATATTGCCCGCCTGCTCCAACCTTGAGCGCGTGGACATCGGCGAGGTCGGCAACTCCGGCAACGGCGGCTACTGCTCTCACTCCCAGACCGGCAACAGCTGGCAGGTCATTGTATATCAGGACAAGGCCATCGAGCCTCTGTGGGATTCCCGCAGCGACTTCTGGATATTCTCCCAGGTCGCGGCCCGTCTCGGCTGGGGCGAGGAGTTCACCGAGGGACGCACCGAGGAGCAGTGGGCAAAGCGCTTCTGGCAGTTCTCCGACCTGCCCAAGCACATCTCCTGGGAGGACTTCAAGAAGAAGGGCTACTACATCCCGCCCGTGTCCTACAACGAGGAGGACAAGGACCCCAAGACCGGTCTGTACGAGAACTGGGACCGCTACCCCGGTTTCCAGTGGTACGCGGAAAACCGTCCCTGCGACACCATGAACCACAAGGTGTTCCAGGAGGAGAAGCTGCTGGGCACCTTCTCCGGCAAGTTCGAGTTTGTGTCCGAGTCCCTGCTTTACTGGGAGCCTGACGACGAGGCGCGCCGTCCGATTCCGCAGTATCAGGATTCCTGGGAGGGCTTCAAGTCCCTGTCGGCTGACCGCTATCCCTACGGCCTCATCTCCCCGCACCCGCGCTTTGACTATCACACGCACTACAATCAGCACGCAAAGTGGCTGTGGGAGATTCCCAAAAACCGCGTTGTCATCAACGGCAACCCCTATCTGGTTTGCCACATCAACCACAAGATTGCAGAGCAGAAGGGCATCAAGGACGGCGATGTTGTGCGCATGTTCAACGACCGCGGCAGCGTCCTGATGGTTGCCAACGTGACCTATCGTCTCTATCCTGAGACGATTCACGCCTACACCTCCTCCGGTATCTACAACCCGATTGAGTACGGCGTATACAAGAGCTGGGACAAGGGCGGCAGCATCAACGTGCTGACTCCCGGACGCCTCATCGGCGACTATGTGCCAGCCATGGCTCCCTACAGCTGCAACATCGACGTGGAGAAGGCTGAGGCCGACCCGAACTACGGCCAGGGCTTCGAACACATCCTCGACGCGGTTGACAAGCAGCAGCTCGAGACCGAGCGCCCGATCCGCACTTCCATGGAGGCGGATATGCTCTTTGGAGAAAAAGAGCAGTGGCTGCATGAGCAGCTTATGAACAAGGAGGCGATCTGATCATGCTGAAAACTAAAATGAAGAAGCCCGGCATCGCCATAAACTCCGCAAGATGTATGGCCTGCTATGCCTGCTTTATGGCCTGCAAGGATGAGCACTGCGGCTGGGATACCGCCCTGTCCAAGTCTCAGCCCGAGATGGGCCAGTATTGGATGAACATCGTGGAATGGGAGCGCGGCGACAACGAGCGCCGTATCAAGACAGCTTCCGTCCCCACCCCCTGCTCTCACTGTGATAATGCCCCCTGCATTGCCGCGTCAAAGAACGGGGCAATCTACGAGCGCGAGGACGGCATAGTCATAATTGACCCCGAGAAGGCAAAGGGCCAGAAGCAGGTTGTTGACGCCTGCCCGATTCACGCCATCTACTGGAACGAGGCTCTGCAGCTTCCCCAGAAGTGCACCATGTGCGCCGAGCTGCTTGACGACCCCGACTACCCCGGCTTTGAGCCCCGCTGCGTTGAGGCCTGCCCGAACCAGGCTCTGGTGTTTGGTGATCTGGCTGACCCCGACAGCGAAATCAGCAAGCTTATCGCCGCGAACAAGGTCACTCAGCTTGAGGCCCTTGGCGATATCACCGGAAATGTTGTGCACCTGAACGTGCCCAGCGCTTTCCTGGCTGGCACTGTCGCCTATCCGAAGGAGCTCGAGGAGGTCTGCATCGGTGCGCATGTGAAAATCACCTGCGACGAGTGCGGCTGCACCTACGAGACTGAGACCAACTGGGCTGGCGACTACGAGTTCGAGGACCTTCCAAAGGGTAAGTCCTGGACCGTGGAGATAAGCTATCCCGGCTTCAAGACCGTCGAGTACAAGGGTGAGCGCACCGATCATGACCACTATGTCGGTATCACCTATCTCGAGCAGGCCTGATTTATCAAGAACCCCGGTGGGCAGAGTTTTCCTCTGCCCACTTAGGGCGTTATGAGCTCATATATGCAATGTTATATCATCCATTCACCTGAGCATATGAAGCATACCGTGAGTGGATAATACATAAATTTTTATAATTTTGTAGGAGAAATACAGTCATGGAAATGAAGAATGTTGTCATCGTTGAGGCCTGCCGTACCGCGGTCGGCTCCATGGGCGGTGCGCTGCGCCCCGTGAGCGCCTACGACCTGGCCTGCACCGTCATGAAGGGCATACTGGACCGTTCCGGCATCGACCCGAAGGAGATTGACGAGGTCATCATGGGCCAGTGCCGCCAGACCTCCGATGAGCCCAACATCGCCCGCGTTGCCGCCCTGAAGGTTGGCATTCCTGAGAGCGCCTCCGCTCATACTGTCATGCGCCAGTGTGCCTCCGGCATGACTGCCGTGCAGAATGGCGCGATGCAGATTATGACCGGCGTGTCTGATGTTGTTCTTGCTGGTGGCACTGAGTCCATGTCCAATGCCGTGTTCTACGTGCGCAATGCCCGCTGGGGCGTGGGCACCGGCAATACCGAGTTTGTTGACGCCGTGACAGAGGGACAGTTCAAGTCCCAGCCCGAGGAGATGTACGGCCGTTACAACATGGGCGCCACTGCCGAGAACATTGCCGAGTCCCTGGGCATTACCCGCGAGGAGCAGGACGAGTTCTCTATGGAATCCCAGCGTCGTGCTATCGCCGCTATTGATGCTGGACGCTTCAAGGATGAGATAGTCCCTGTAACCGTTCCCCAGGGCCGCAAAAAGCCGCCGATAGAGTTCGACACTGACGAGTTCCCGAAGCGCGATACCAATCTGGAGAAGATGGCCAAGCTCAAGCCCTGCTTCAACATCACCCACGACGCTGACGGCAAGCTGTTCAACACCAAGGAGCTGACCGGCACCGTGACCGCCGCGTCCTCCTCCGGCCGCAACGACGGCGCTTCCGCAATGCTGCTCATGAGCGAGGAGAAGGCCAAGGAGCTCGGACTCAAACCTCTGGCAAAGATAATCGGCATGGGCACCGCCGGAGCGGACCCGAAGCAGATGGGCCTTGGCCCCGTGTATGCCGTTCCCAAGGCTCTTAAGTATGCCGGCCTTACCATGGACGACATCCAGCTCATTGAGCTCAACGAGGCGTTTGCCGCCCAGTCTCTCGGCTGCATCAAGCAGCTCGGCTGGGAGGACAAGATGGACATTATCAACGTCAACGGCGGCGCTATCGCGCTGGGTCACCCCGTCGGTTCCTCCGGCTGCCGTATCATTGTCACCCTGCTGCACGAGATGAAGCGCCGCGGCCTGAAGTACGGTCTTGCCACGCTGTGTATCGCCGGCGGCATGGGTCAGGCGACCATCATCGAGATGTGCGAGTAATCAAATCAATGGCCTTCGGCCACTGATTTGAGAGGACGCACTCCGCTACGCGCCTCACCTTTATCCGCCTCAGGCGGAGAGAGGTTCGATGTACGCTTCGTGAGAAGTGCTTTTTTCGAGGCGCATGTCCTCGGAAAAACGATTGGAATTTATTGGCACCTGCGCCCGGGCTGCCGCGGGAGGCGACAAAGTACCCTTGGGGTGCGGGCGCAAACTCTGTGAGGCTGTTTTGTAATTAAGCGGTGATTGTACGCCCGCTTAAAAATAACACTATAATGAAAGAGGTAATGCAATTATGGCTAAGTCTAATAAAGTTATGATCCAGGTATGCCTGTGCGGCGCCGGCACAAAGAAGTCCCAGGCTCCCACTGTTCCCTACACCGCCGACGAGCTGGCTGAGCAGATTGTTGCCTGCGCCAAGGCTGGCGCATCCATCGCTCACATCCATGTCCGCGAGGACAAGATGGTCAACGGCGTTATGGAGATTGGCTACAAGTCCATGAGCCTGGAGAAGTTCACCGAGGCCGTTGAGAAGACCCGCGAGGCCTGCAAGGCTGCCGGTGTTGACATCATTATCAACCTGACCACCTCCGGCGGCGAGTACGAGGACCACAAGCGTCTCCAGCACCTGAGCGCTCTGGAGCCCGAGATGTGCTCCTTTGACCCCAACACCCTCAACTGGGCCAACAGCTACATCTTCGAGAACAGCCCCCGTATGCTCAACAAGCTCAGCCAGGAAGTCATCAAGTGCGACATCAAGCCCGAGTTCGAGGTCTTTGATACCGGCCACATTGACTCCGTCAAGTACTACGTAAACAAGTGGAACATCCCCGGCAACCCCCATGTCCAGTTCGTCATGGGCGTCGGCGGCTCCATGCCCGGCACCGCCGAGGGTCTGGCATGGATGGTCGGCAAGCTGCCTGAGAACTACACATGGTCCGTAACGGGTATCGGCAAGGCTCACGTCCCCATGATGCTGGCCGGTCTGGCTCTGGGCTGCGATGGTCTGCGCGTCGGCCTTGAGGACAACGTCATGTTCGGCAAAGATGCCGATGGCAACAAGATAATTGCTACCAACGTGCAGTTGGTTGAGCGTGCCGTGCAGCTGGCCAAGCTCGCCGGACGCGAGATTGCCACCGCGGACGAGGCCCGCGAGATTATGGGCATCACCCGCCACTGCCTGCGTGACGAGACTACCAAGCCCTCCACCTACACCGAGTAAAATCAAAGCAAAAGAACGCCCGCACAGCGGGCGTTCTTTTTTCATCATTCAGAGACAAAATCACGGAAAACCTTCCCCGCAGTGAGCGCAATCAGCAGCGACGCAAGCCCCGAGAACAGCACCGCCGCCCACTCAAAGCCGGCGCACAGCTCGAACAAAACCCCGTACAGTGCGCTGCCGAGCGGTTGTGCGCACATGGAGATGGTCATGAGAACAGAGATGACCTTGCCAATGAGCTCCTGCGGCGTCTCACTCTGGACAAAGGACATAATCTGTACACTGAATATTGTCGAAAACGCCATAATTGCAAAGCAGCAGACCATTATTACAGCGTAGCAGACTATCCCGTCCGCGAACATCAGCGCGGCGGCCATGGGAAATACACACAGGGCGCAGGCGGTCAGGAGCAGCGGCGCTTTTTTGATACTAACCCGCTTTCCAAGCACTCCCACCGCAATACCACCGAACAGTCCGCCCGCCGCAAGCGCGCCCTGAGCGAAGCCGCACAGCCGGTTGGCCAGTACCCTGTCGAAGCCCAGTACCTCGGTTACAAGATAGGGCAGCGCAATGATAATCATCGCCGAGAGAAACAGATTTAGTGAGCACGCCACGAGTACGCCCTGGCCGATTACGGGCCTTTCGCGACGTATGAAACGAACGCTCTTGCAAAAATCCGCCCGCGCCGTTTGCAGCACACTGCCCTCAGCAGGACGCTTTTGAAAGGGTATGCGGATAAAAATTTCCATTATCGCCGAGAGTGCGAAGCAGCCCGCGCAGACCCATAAAACGCTCCGGAGCCCATAGGCGCTGTACAAAATTCCTCCCAGCACAGGCCCCGTCAGCGCGGAAAATGAACTGACGGCGTTGATGACCGAGTTGGCCGGCACGAAATTGTCAGGACTGACCAGAGCAGGTATGCTTGCCTGTACCGATGGCTGATATGCCCCCGCGATGCTATACAGCAGCATGAGCGTCACCGATAGCAGTGCCGTGATATTCACCTTGTCAAGTAGAAGCAGAAAGCAGAGAATAAGTCCCGAGGTGAGAAAATCAAGAGAAACCATGACGTTTCGTTTGTTGACCCTGTCGGCCACAATGCCGCCGACGGGGGAAAGCAGTACTGCGGGAATAAATGCGCAGGCCGTCACCGCGCCGTAAAGCGCCGACGAGCCCGTAAGATTCAGCAGGTACAGCGGTAGCGCAAAGCGTACCGCCGCGTTGCCGAACAGCGAGACAATCTGCCCGAGTACCACCATGGTAAAATCGCGTGTAAAAAGCTTTTGCTTCATCTCCAGACCTCCAATATTTAATACCGACCGTCGGTATGTATAATCATAAAAACAAACTGCCCGTTTTCGGGGCAGCTTATTTTCTTTTATTGTAAATCTCTGCCAGCTCCTTAAGACGCTCAAGCATCCGTTCATCGAGGATATCCAGTCCAAAGCCACGCATCATCTTGTCAAACACACGGAATTTGCGCACGGCGTCCTCTACCGAGTCGTCGAAAATCATAGGGTTAATCCAGACGTTGGCTACAAATAAAATAAGCTCGGCAAGCTGCTCGGGACATTCCGCTTCGATAGAGCCATCGTCGATGCCCTGCTGTAGGATAGGCAGCAGATAGTTCGGCGCGGCGTTCTCTACGGTGTCGTGCAACAGAGCGAACAGCAGGCCCGGACTGTCAAAAAAATTCGGCGCCGCAGTGAAAATCTTGTCCTGAATTGGCCGGCGTATGGACTCCCAGAAGATGGACGTGAGCTTTTCCTTCCCCGTCAGCCCCGGCCGGTCACGTATCTCCAAGAGCAGGGCGTTGGACATATCGGTTATGCGTTCTATAACCGCGACGAGAATGTCCTCCTTGGAGCGGAAGTGGTGGTAAATAGCCCCCTTGCTCAGCCCGCCCAGCCTGTCGATTATGTCCTGAATGGAGGTGCGCTCATAGCCCTTTTCAATAAACAGGTGGTATGACGCCTCCAGTATCAGGTTCACGGTCTCCTCTGGGTTCTTGTTCCTTGCCACAGCATGTCCTCCTCAATGAACATACCGCCGGTATGTTTAATACAATAACATACCATTGGTATGTTTGTCAAGCTGAATTTCAGGTTCCAAGCAGCAGCCACTCACGCGCGAGAAACAGGAGCAGCATGTGCGCGGGGTAGAAAGCGTAGCAGAAATACTTGAAGAATCGGTCGCTTGTCTCACGTCTGCCGCTGTAAAGCCATATCGGCACCAGCGCGAGTATGGCGAAGCTTTGCTGCACCAGAGCAAGCTTAAAGCCGAAAATGGAAATTTCATAGTAGTAACCGCCGAGGAGATTAACGTTGAGCACATACATGCACACAAGCTGGCAAAGAAAATTTCTACCTCCGCGGCAGGGGAAGAAGCGGAACATCATTACGGTCAGAACACCGGCTCCGTAATAGTCGAGCATCGCAGCGTAACCCAGCGCGAAGCCGAGCAGGACAAGCAGCGCGCAAACGGCCGTAGCCGCCGGTCCCTTAAGGCGCTCGCGGGTTCTGTCAATGAGGTACAGCAGCGCAAGGCCGAGCAGAAGCGTCCACAGCACGTTCTGGTGGTAGGGGTAGAGCACACTCCCACCGTACATCAGGTTAAAAGGGATTTCCGACAGCAACGCCGCGGCCAGCAATCGGAGCATATAGCGACGTATGTCGTGCGTTCGTGTGTAGCCCTCGGCCGTCATGAAGGCAAAAATGGGGAAAGCCAGCCGTCCGATACAGGTCATCCACTCCGCCGCGGGAAAGAGCATGGCCCACATGTGGTCGCAGAGCATCAGCCCCATTGCCAGCGCGTGCAGCGCCTCGGAGCTGAGCTTTAGCTTCTCACGCATGGAAACAGGCCTCCCATCTATCGTTGTATAAACTCTATTATAGCGTAAACTGCTTTTTATTTCAAGCTTGCTTTGACAGTCTGTGTAGGGTCTGCTATAATGTACGCAGTATAGTTAATTTCTGGTTGTGTATATGCACATGACCAATTATAGCATGTCCGTGTCTCGAATGTGCTGTAATAAGGCAAAAACTAACAGATATATGATTTACCGGAGGCATCAAAATGATAACCGAGACGAAAATAGAAGTGCGCTACCCCGACTGTGACCAGATGGGAATTGTTCACCACGCGGTGTATCCGATATGGTACGAGATGGGGAGAATGGATTTCTTTGCCGCGTGCGGCTGCGACTTCCTGCGCAGCCGCGGCTTTGGTGTGGACCCCGCTATGGTAAATCTGGAGCTCAACTACGGCGCGCCACTGCGCTATCCTCAGAACGCGATATTGAAAACCCGTTGTGTGTTGCTTGAGGGCAAGAAAATAGCCTTCCGCTACGAAATATACAGCGGCAATGACGAAAAGCCCTGCGCGGGCGCTAAAAGCTTTCATATCTGGGTGAGAAACGGCAAAAGCGTGGACATAGAAAGGGAGGTCCC
>CATJWG010000144.1 GCA_949744165.1 uncultured Eubacteriales bacterium
CGGCCGCCGTCCAGCTCATGGGGATACATGTCCGCGTAGCGGCGGGCAAGGCCCACGGTGTTCATTAGCTCAAACACCCTTTTCTTCCTCTGCGCAGGGTCCGGAAAGCGCTTGTATATCATAAGCGGCTCCTCAATCTGCTGCTTTACGCTCATGCGGGGGTTGAGCGAAGACATGGGGTCCTGGAAAATCATCTGCAGCTCGGGCCGCACCGCAGAAAACTCCCTTTCTGAGATACCGGCTATGTCCCTGCCCTCATATAGTATGCTGCCCGAGGTGGGGTTAACTAGGCGCAGAAGGGTTTTCCCAAGGGTGGATTTCCCGCAGCCTGACTCGCCCACTACACCTATGGTTTCGCCCTTGCTGAGGGTAAAGGTCACGTCATCAACCGCGTGCAGCGTACCGCTGGCAACGGGGTAGTATTTTTTCAGATTTCTGACCTCTAACAATGTGCCCATTATTTCACCTCCCTGCCGCCTTCGCCAAAGGCGTCGTAAAACCTGCAGCATTTTACAAAGTGCCCCGGCTCCACCTCAACCGTTATTGGATCAACGCTCATGCAGCTGTCACAGCGCTGGCAGCAGCGGTCATAGAAGGTGCAGTGAGCGGGCAGGTCCATGGGGTCGGCCATGAGCCCGTCGATGGACTGCAGCCGCTCGGTATCGGAGTCCAGGCTGGGCAGCGCTGCGAAAAGCGCCAGAGTGTACGGGTGGCAGGGATTGTTGAAAATATGCTCCACACTGCCGTATTCCACAATCTCCCCCGCGTAGATCACAGCGCACTTGTCGCAGATATCCGCCACAACGCCCAGGTCGTGGGTTATCATCAGCATTGCCGTGTTGAGCTTCTGGCGCAGCCCGCGCATGAGCTCAAGGACCTGGGCCTGAATGGTCACGTCCAGGGCAGTGGTGGGCTCGTCGGCTATGAGCAGGGCGGGATTGCAGGCCAGGGCCATGGCAATAACAATTCTCAGCTTCATGCCGCCGGAAAATTCGTGGGGGTAGTTGCCGAAGCGCTCGCCCGGAATGCCCACAAGCTCCATCATCTCCACGGCGCGCTTGTTTGCCTCGGCCCTGGAGAGCCTGTTGTGAAGGCGTACCACCTCGGCAATCTGCTCTCCCACGGTGAACACGGGGTTGAGCGCGGACATGGGATCCTGGAAAATCATGCCTGCCTTGTTGCCGCGAATCTTACGGAAGCTGCTCTCCCTGGTCTTTACGCGGAGGCCCTTTTTCACGATATATCTGGTGATGTCCTCGCCGTCAAGCTCTATTTTGCCGCGGACTATGTGTCCGCCGGGCTCGGGCAGCAGGCCCATGACCGACAGGGCAATAGTCGTCTTTCCGGCTCCGGTCTCCCCCACAAGGCCCAGGGTCTCGCCGGAGTTAATGCTGAAGCTGACATTGTTCACGGCCTCCGCCACTCCGCTTCTTGTCTCGTAATGAACGACCAGATTTTCTATGTTGAGTATAGGCTGGTTCATAATCATATCCCTTTCTGTGCTTGTTCACTTTAGGCGGGGATCAAGCGCGTCTCTCAGGCCGTCGCCGAAAAGATTGAGGGCCAGGACCGTGATCATAATGGCTACCCCGGGGAACACGAGCACATGAGGCGCGGTTCTCATAAGTGTGCGCCCTGCCGAGAGCATGGAGCCCCATTCCGGCGTGGGCGCCGCTATGCCCAGTCCCAGGTAGCTCATGGATGACACGGTGAGAATGGCGGTGGCGATGCTGAAGGTGATATTGGTCAGAATCGGACCCAGAGCGTTGGGCAGCATGTATTTCAGCAGCTGCCGGCGGCTGCTGGCGCCGATGGCGCGCGCGGACTCAATGTAGTCGTTGTTCTTTACGGACAGCACCGCCGAGCGGACTATCCTCGCCCGGGCAGGCATGGTGCTTACTGAGATGGCGACCACCAGGTTCACCGCGCCGGTTCCCAGGGAAGCGGCGATGGCGATGGCCATGAGCATGGGGGGAATGGACTGGAAAATATCCATTATTCTCATAATCACCATGTCCGCCTTCTCGCCGTAGAACGCGGCTATCGCGCCGAAAAAGCCGCCGATGGCGTAGGCCAGAAAGACGCAGATTATGCCTATGGGGAAGGAAATGCGCGTTCCGTAGATAACGCGGCTGAATATGTCGCGCCCGTACTGGTCCGTACCGAAGGGGTGCTCCAGGCTGGGCCTGGACAGGACATTGGTGTAATCCTGGTCGTCAATTCCGTAGGGAGCGATGAAGTTGGCGAAAACGGCGATAAGCACAAGCAGCACGAGGATCACCATTCCCACAACGGCAAGCTTGTTGCGCTTGAGCCGTATCCATGCCTCCCGCCCCGGCGAGGCGGGCTTATTGCCGCGGCCGCTTTTCTTTTTCAGCTTCCTATTGATCTTTTCCATTTCTGGGGTGACAAGCTTTGCCATTTACGCTGCGCCTCCCTTCCCCGGAGCCCTGTTTTTCAGGCCCGGCATTCTGAATTTCCCCTTGGCCTGGAACTCGGTCTTGAGTCTCGGGTCGATCACGGTGTACAGCAGGTCCACAAGGAGCATGACCACGCTGAAGGTCACCGCCAGCACCACCAAACCGCCCTGTACACAGGGCCAGTCCCGGGCGTTTATGGCGTTGAGCATGTACTGGCCCACGCCGGGGATGGAGAATATGCTCTCCGCCACCACCGCGCCGCCCAGCGACACGCCGATGGTGTTGCCCACATTGGCAATGACGGGCATGAGGGCGTTCCTCAGCCCATGCTTGAAAATGACGATGGACTTGCGCTGGCCCTTGGCCCGCGCCGTGCGGATGTAGTCCTGGCGGATGATCTCCAGCATACTCGAGCGGGTGACGCGCGCCAGGTTGCCCACGTTGCCGATACCGATCATGGCTACCGGCAGTATCCAGCATAGTATGCTGTCAATTCCGCTGGCCGGCAGCACCTGAAGCTTGACCGCGAACACCAGCAGAAGCATCAGGGCGAACCAGAACTGCGGTATGGACACGAAAAACAGCGCCGCGGCCATGGTGATGTTGTCCATCCAGGAATATTGCTTCACCGCCGAGAGCACCCCGAGGGGCAGTGCTATGAGCAGCGCCACGGCAACCGAGGATAGGGTCAGCTTGAGGGTGACGGGAAAGCGGTGGGATATCTCGTTTATGACGGGCTGTCCGTTGGAATAGCTGTTTCCCAGGTCACCTCTGGTGACGATTCCAGCCACATAGTTGAAAAACCTCACATAAACGGGCTTGTTCAGGCCGTATTCCTCCCGCGCGGCCTCTCGCAGCTCCGGTGCGGCGTCCACACCGACAATGTTGTCCACGGGATCTCCTGGGGTGATCTCACTGAGGGTAAAAACAATTACCAGCACACCGAGCACCACCGGTATCATCCACAAAAGACGCTTTAATATATATTTGAGCATTGGCAATACCCCTTTTTATTTGAAGCCTGTGAATCAGCGCACGGCCGTCACACGAGGCCGCGCGCTCCTCAGCCCCCGCGGGAGGCTGGTCCTCCCGCGGGCAGCTTTTTCAAAGCGAGGCAATCAGCCCGCCTTGTAGGCGCCGGCTATGTCGATGTCGCCGAACTCGGTCAGCTTCAGTCCGAGGATGTCGGAGTCGGACACACAGACCTTGTTGGGGGAATACAGGGGGGCAACAGGGCAGTATTCGTTGATGATGGCCTGAATCTGGGTGTAGAGCTCCCTGCTCTCGCCGTCGTCCAAGGCGACCTTGGCATTGTCCATGAGCTCAAGGAGCTCGTCGGGGGCATCCACGAAGCCGGAGCCGCCGCGCATGGTGGTGAAGTCAATGCGCTTGTCAAAGTAACGAAGCTGCACCGCGGGGTCGGGGTTGGCGCTGTTGACCATGTGGGCGTCGAAGTTGCCGGAGGAGGTGTAGTCATAGAAAACGGTACTGGCCAGGGGCACGAGCTTGACGGTGATGCCCAGCTCGCTGAGCTGGTTCTGTATCATCTCGGCAAATGCGTTCCAGGTGGGGTTCTCCGCGTAGATCAGCTCAAAGGAGAAGCCGTCGGGGTAGGCCGATTCGGCAAGCGCCGCCTTGGCTGCCTCCAGATCAAAGTGGAAATAGGACTCATATCCGCCCTCCTCGGGTGAGACATAGGCGCTGCTGGCCTTGGGCAGGAAGCTGTCGCTCAGCTCGCCGAAGCTGCCAGTGGCTATTGCCAGATTGGCCTCGTAGTTCAGGGCAAGGCATACGGCGCGGCGGGCGTTCACGTCGTTGAAGGGCTCCTTGGTGCAGTTGAAGTATATGCCGCTGATGTTGCTGGTGGGCAAATTGATGATGGAATAGGCGTCGTTGCCCTCCAGGATGGAGACGGAGGTTGCGTCGGGGTCAAGGGCGATATCAACGTCGCCGGACTCAAGGTTCATAACGCGGGCGGAGGCATCGGTGATAATGCGTATCTCCACGTTCTTGTAGTAAGGCGTGCCGCCCCAGTAGTCCTCGTTGCGCTCAAGCTTGATGTAGGAGCCGTCAGACCACTCTACGAATTTATAGGGTCCGGTGCCCGCGGTGGGATGAAGGCCCTGGGCCTCCAGACCGCCGTCGGCGTCCACTGTCTCCTTGACCAGCATCGCCAGGGGGACGTTGGACAGGGTGTAGAGGAAATAGGGGTCCACGTCGTTTGTGGCCAGGACCACGGTGAAGTCGTCCTCGGCCTTGCACTCGGCGAGGTTGAACATGCTGTAGTAGTTGCCCAGCAGGCCGGACTCCTGCCCTGTGGTCACGGTGTAGATAACGTCCTCGGCGGTGAACTGGTGTCCGCTGTGGGAGTACACGTCGTCCCTGAGCTTGAAGCGGACATGGGTGTCGTCAATGTATTCCCACTCCGTGGCGAGCATGGGATCAACGGAATTGGTCTCGTCGTTGTAGGCCAGGAGGCGGTCATAAAGGGTGCACAGGGTGGGATTGTTGACGCTGACCGCGCTGACGGTCAGGAAGCACAGGCCCGTGGGGTTGCCCTTGTGGGCCACCACCAGGGTCTCGTCAGAGGGGGTGTAGACTCCGTCGCCCTTTTCGGGGGCCGCCACGTTTTCGCTGGGGGCGCTCGGATTGGAGTCCGCGGGGGCCTGGGTGCTGGGGCTGTCGGGCGCGGGCGAGGGGGTGGAGCCACTGCTGCCGCAGGCGGCAAGGCTCATAACCATGATGAGCGCAAGAAGGATTGCAACAGTTTTTTTCATTTTGATTGTCCTTTCTTTATTTGATTGTCTGTGGCCTGTTTCCTGCTTTTTATATGACTTTTTTTGCTTTAAGGTTTGACAGCTCCTCGTCATCGAGGCCGAGGACGCCGCGGTAAATCTCGTCGTTGCCGCCGCCAAGCTCGGGCGAGGGGGTGTAGTCGATGTGGTTTTCGCTCATCCTCGGGGCAAAGCCCGGCAGTTTGAGCTTTCCTCTCTGGCGGTGCTCGATCTCAATGACCGTGCCCAGCTCCACATAGGTGGGGTCGCCGGCAATGTCGCCAATGTCCAGCAGGGCGCCCGCGGGCACGTCCGCCTTCGCCAGTATGTCCATTGCCTCCACCTTTGTATGCTGCATGGTCCACTCAGTAATTATAGCGTCCAGCTCGTCTTTGTAAAGATACCGGGATTGGGGCGTTGCCATTCGCTCGTCCGTTATGAGGTCCTCGCGGCCTATTACTCTGCAAAGGTTTTCAAAATGCCTGCTGCCGGGAGCGCGGGAGCAGGTTATATGCACATAGTCGTTGGCCCCACCGGGCTTGCATCGGTATGTTCCGGCCGGAGCCACGTCCTCCTGGGGCATTCCGTTGCCCACCCTGCGGGGGGGCTTGCCCGTGTTGTAATAGGGCTCCCAGCCGGAACGGGCCAGTCCAATCACGAAGTCCTGCATTGCCACATCAACCCGCTGGCCCACGCCCTGGGTTTTAAGCTGGTAGAGCGCCGCCACAATGGCCATCGCACAGGCTATCCCCGAGCCGGAGTCCGCCACGTTCACTCCTGACTTTATTGGCATGTCAGGAAGTCCCGTGGCGGCCACGAAGCCGCCGGGGTGAGTGCCTATGGGGTCAAAGGCCGGATACTCAGCGTAGGGGCTGTTTCTGGCAAAGCCCTTGATCGAGGCGTAGATTATCCTGTCGTTTACCGCCCTGCACTCCTCATAGCTCAGGCCCAGCCGGTCAAAGGCTCCGGGACCCATGTTCTCCACCACCACGTCCACCCGGGCGATGAGCTTTTTCATCAGCTCTATGCCCTCGGGGGTCTTGAGGTTGCAGGTAATGGATTTTTTGTTCATGTTCAGGATTATAAAGCCGTATGTATCCACGCCGGGATTTACCGCGGAATAACGCCCCAGCTCACCCGTTCGCGGCCTCTCCACCTTCCAGACCTCGGCGCCCATCCACGCGAGAGACTCCGTGCAAACGGTGCCGGATTCAAACTGGGTAAAGTCCAGCACCTTTATGCCGGTAAGGGGTCCGTTACCCATTTTCTCCACCTCCAATTATTCTTTTTTCAATAAATTCTTCCACCAGAGCCGTCATGGTATCCCTGTTCCACTTTCTGGCGTCCACGGGGTCGGCGCGGAATATGAGCACAGGAATGCCCGCGTCCTCCAGGGTTTTTCTGACGAAGTACGAGCCCTCAACCGCCTGCATACAGTTCTCAGGCACCATATACACCACACCGTCAATATTATTGTGGACGGCCTCCTTCAAAAACCACTGGGCGTTCCAGGGCGGGCAGTGGAGGAAGTCCTCCATGCCGATGTATCTCGCGGCCAGAGCCCTGAGCGGGTCGGCGTCCACATTTCCGCGGATGTAGGCGTCGGCACCCATGGCCAGATACATGCTCCATACGAAAGCGGCGCCGTACTTTTTCTCAAAGTTCTGATAGAACGCGAAGTCGTGCCACAATCCCCTGCCCAGCCACATGAGCCGGTATTTCTCGTTTGGCACGGCGGCGGTCCCCGCCGCGGCCAGGGCCTTTATCTCCTCATACAGCCCCGCCGCGTGCCCGGCCGCCCAGCGTGTGCCCCGCTGCCACTGGGCCTGCATAACGGCGTTGATGGTGTCTACAACCGTTACGGGCGCGGGGGAGGTTTTTGCGATGAGCTCCCTGGCCTTGACGTAATAGCTCTCCTGCTCGTTTATCAGGTGCATCACCTCCGCCAGGCGGTTTATGTCGAACATTCGGCCCGTTTTCTCCTCAAGGAATCGGATCAGGCACTTGAGCTCCTCCACGGCGAAATCCAGGCGGTCCGTGTCGTAAAGCTCCTCCCAGTCGTTCTGGTCAAGATCCCACCACTTCAGGGGCAGCTTGCGCGGCACCGTGTTCTCCATGGTATACAGCTGTGCACCATGCCTCTTGGAAAAAAGCTCGAAAACCTTTCCCTGGCAGTCGCAGGCCAGCCTTGTTATGCTTATGGTGGGCGACGGCAGGCCGCCCCAGGGGCCGCTGACCTTATCGTCCGGGTCAAGGCTCTCGGCAAAGGCGGTAGCGCAGTAGGAGCACAGGTCGTCCCTGTATCCCGCCTGGCGAAGAAGGCCGAAATATTTCGTGGTCATCTGCTTGGCCCCGCATATGGCGGCCCACCACTGGTTGACCACAAAGGGTATATCCATGGAGCGCAGTATCTCCATGGGCACATCCGCGTTTACATAGGCAAAGTCCTCGCCGGACTCGACCCGCTTTCTCGTCTCCTGAAACCACTGCTTCTGATAAGCCGCGGCCTCCGCTGTGGCCCGAAGCCTCTTTACGGCGCGTTCAGCCATTTACGCTCCCCTCCCTCCGGAAAAAATCAGACAGCGCCCGCTCAAGACCGCCGTTGTTCCGCGGCGGATACTTCATCTTGCACAGGCACATGGATGCTATGCCCTCGCTGTCTAGCATCTCCTTCTGGGAGGGGTAGTCCCAGGAGGCCGCCTCCTCATACTCGTCGGTGTAGAACACCACGCTCCGTGCGCGGCAGGCACCGACGGCCTTCCGCAGAACCTCCACCCGCTCGGCCACAAGACCGCGCTGGGCCGAAGCCGACGTGAGCATGTATTTGTCCGCGATGGCCTTCAGCGGCTCAGGCTCCGGCGAGGCCGCACGCTCATAGCTCCGGTCGCCCCAGTTGTGGTCCTCGCCCACGACCACAGCTCCCGCGGCCTCGATCCTCTCGTAAACCTCGGTGTCCTCCTGGGCTCCGCCGCAGAAAAACACACGCTCCCCATCCAGCTCCGGCCAGTCGAGGGCCTCCTGCGCCAGAGCGCGCACGAGCCGTGTATGCTCCTCCTCCGGCATGAAAAAGCCCGAACCGATTATCACAAGAGCCTCACAGCCGCTTATTTTCGGCCGGTCGCGGCGCCTGGGCGCGGCTATCTCCAAAAGCGCCTCCCGCCGCGCCTTCACAAGCTCTATGCCGCGGCGAAGATCCTCCGGCGTGATTTTCCTTCCGGACCATTCCTCAAGCTTTTCCTGAAAGCGGCCCAGGGAAGCATAGTTCCATTTCTGGTACATCATGTGTCTTGAAAACAGCAGGTCCACAAAATGCAGCGGGGGTATGCCCAGCTCCGGCTCGGTCCTGGACATCTCACGCAGGTAGTAGTAAATGCGGTTTACCACGTCCTCAGAGTCTGCGGCGGCCACGAAGTCCGGCAGGGGCCTACCCGCTCCTCCGGCCAGGGCGTCAAACCACGCTCTCGCCTTTGGGGCAAAAGAGTATTCCAGGTACCTGTCCGCGCACCTGAGCTCCGAGCCCGGGTCCGCGCAAATCATAATCGGAACCATTCCCGCAGCGAGAATCATCTCCTCCGGCACCCCGAAGCCCAGACACCCTACGGTCAGACACCCCGCCTTTCGCGACCGCTCAAGGTATTGGTCACGGTCCGTATAGCAGTGCAGCAGTCTGGTGAAGCGCTCGCTGCTTCCGGCGCATTGTCTTATTCCCATCCCATCACTCCTCAATTCTTGCCAGCGGCAGCGGGAACGCCGCAGCGGCCGGGTTTCATATTTTTAAGATAAAGCATAGCGGGTCAAATGCCAATATTCATACAGAACATTATAAGAGAGAAATAATGTGCACAGTGAACAAACGCCTGTCGTTGACAAAAATCGTCCGTTTAGATATACTGGACACAATATCGCCTTGTTTTTTTAATCAAAAGCGAAAAATCCTGGGCTGTCTGCTGTCTCGGGCACTGCGGAGCAGAGCCTAAGGGAAAAGCGTTTTGTTCAGATTTAACAGTCAGAAGGAGATTGTGCAATGCTCACCACTGATATGCTGCTGCACGGCATGGAGTCCGCGCTTATGTATGAAAAATGCGCAAAAACCGCCTGCGGCTCCACAAAGGGTATACTTCTGTACGACGGCTCGGCGGAATTTGCCGGCGACTTCTTTTATGTGCTCGACTGGGATCAGCTTCCGGTCCATGCGCCTGACGGCTGCGCGGGGACCTATTTCCTTTGCTGCGGCGGAGGCAGCTTCCGCGGGGATTTTTACGACAGGTTCAGAGATTACCAGAACGTTTTTCTCTTCAGCGAGAGCGTGCAGCGCCTGCACAACCATGTTGCGCTCAGGCTCAGCGAATATAATCTCTGGCGCTCAGCCCTGCGAAAAAGCAAGGACTTGAGCTACCTGACGCAGCTTGTGAGCGAAAAGACCCTGCGCAATGTGTGCATTCTCAATTCGTTTTTCCAGCGTGTCACCTTCTGCTGCGGCAGCGGCACGGAAAGCAATATATTCCGCACGCTCAGTCTGGACAAAAAGCTGCCGTATGACACCTCCGTAAATATACTTCACACAGAGAAGGCAGCGGTGGGCATGGACAGAATCAATATCGAAGTGGACGGCTCGTCCGTATCCGTCTATCCCATAAGGCACAAGATGAAAAATGCGGCGAGGATACTGGTTGAGAGGCTTGGCGACGGGGACGAGCGCTCCGTTGCCCCTTACATCGACGATTTCGTAAAGACCATTAAGCCTATTATCCTTACCGACGACAGCGTTAAGCAGTATTTCACGGATGTTGTAAGCCGGTTCATCTCGGACATAATAGAACAGCGAATAACGGACCCCGAGGTCATAGAGCAGGAAAGAAACCTCAGTCCCGACATGGTAAAAGGCAAGTTTTACCAGCCAGTAGTGATAAAGTTTGAAAAGCAGGATCACAAGGTGCCGAAAAACTACATTTCCGGACAGCTTGAGTATATTTTTTCCTCCTGCTCGGTCTCCGAGTATAACGAGGGGCTTCTGGTCATAGCGGCGAAAAAGAAATTCAATGACGAACTGAGCTACGATGCCGAGCGCCTGGAGGAGCTGCTTGAGAAATTCAATGCCTACGCCGGCATAGGCAACAGCACCCGTTTTCTGACCTCGCTGCGCCCCTTGTATATTCAGGCAGTGGCGACCACCCGCCTGGGCCGGATTTTCTGTCCGGACAAACGCCAGCGGATATTCAGGTATGTGGATTACCAGATGTATTTTTTCATCGACCTTGTGATGGAATCGGCGGTAAAGCTACACAATTTTTCTAATGTATCCTATCTCTGCTCCCCCGGTGTAATAGGACTGCTGCGGTATGACAAGAAGAACGGGACGGATCTTTTCAACACGGCACGGATATATATTGAGTGTGGCTGCAATTCAGCCCTGTGCGCCCAAACCCTCAGTCTGCACCGCAACACGGTGAATTACCGGATAAAAATTATTGAGGCTCTGATGAACCAGAGCCTCGACGATGTAAATGTTCGCATGAGCATGATGATATCCTGTTATATTCTCGATTATGAGAGCACCTATCTCGGCATAGATGCGGTCACGGCGGCCAGCCAGATGCCGCTCCACGGCAAGGGCGGTATTTTCCGGTCAATAGTGGAAAAACAGTGAGGGGAAAATCCGGGCATATATGAAGCACATTATGATAACCCCCGTGCTCCCTCCGATCCCTCTTTCTTTGTTTATAGCGACACAATTTTTGAGTCGTGCAAACAGCCGTTGCAAAAACCGGCCTCATCGGGTATACTGTTATTACAGGCAGAGGAGGCGCTGCCATGACATATTCCATCGACGAGCTGCGTGAAATCATATCCCCCTTCGCCGCGGAGCACGGTGTCAAAAGCGTATCGCTTTTTGGCTCTTACTCCATAGGAAACGCTTCTGCCGGCAGCGATGTGGATTTGAAAATCGAAAAGGGCCGGCTGCGCTCCATGTTTCAAATATGCGGTTTTCGCCTCGCAGTTGAGGATGCACTCAAGCTCCCTGTCTATTTAATCACCAGCGAGTCCTCCGGCAGGGAATTTCTCACAATGATAGGGAAAGACAAGGTGCCGCTTTATCGAGGCGCGTGACCGTATCCTTTTAGCTAAAATCGTTGGATATTGCCGTCGTATCACAGAGTATTTGGAGCTTTGCACCTATGACTTCGCGCGTTTTCGGTCTGACTGCCTGTTTCAGGATGCCTGCTGCATGTGTGTTGTGCAGATTGGCAAGCTGTCTTCTCAGCTTTCTGATGCCGTCAAAAAGGCCACTCCATCTATCTATCCCGTGGCGGATTATTAAAGATACGCGTAAATTTTACGTTCATGCTTACGGTTCTCTCGACGTTCCCGCTGTATGGAATACGCTGAACGAGGATATTCCCGCATTGATGGACGTATGTAATGCATTGCTGGAACAGCCGTGAGCAGACCCACAACCTGACCCACAACAGGAAATGCCGGTGCGGAAACAACGGAGCAAAGCAGAATTTCATACCGAGCAGAAAGCGCCCAAGAGAGCCGGAAACGGCTCCTTGGGCGCTTTGGATACACTTCGTAATCAGCAGGGCGTGTGTTCGAGTCACATTACCAGCTCCAAAAAGGTCCCTTAAATCTCAATGGTTCAATGGACCTTTATTTTACATGGAAGATGTTTTGTCATGTCAGCAGCCCGCGAATAACGGTTAACTTCTTTTATTATTTCATACCGCCCTTTGCCCCCCAGAAATATATACTATATCCCCTCCACAATCATATAAAGCAGAGCGTGGCGGCGTATTCCCCTTTTTCCGCTTGTGCTTTTTCGCGCAGCGTGGTAAACTTACATATATTCACGCTCTTCAAAGGAGGCTCACCCATGAAGAAAAAACTGCTGTGCTCGCTGCTGACCATCTGTCTGCTGCTTACGGGGCTCGGCTCCGCGGCGCTGGCCTATGGTATGGACGGCTTTTCGCCTGTGCGCGTCTACGACGGGCGCTTCGCCGACGTTACGGCCGCAGATTGGTTTTACGACAGCATCGCGTCACTGTATGAGCTCGGTCTGACGGACGGCCAGTCCGCGAACAGCTTCGGCGCACAAAGCAGCGTGTCTCTGGCTGAGGCAATAAGCTTTGCAGCGAGAATACACAGCGTATATTATCTCGGCGCTGCCGGACTTGGTCCCGCGCTGTACGCCGACGTGGGCGGGGAATGGTATCAGCCCTACCTATCCTATCTTCAGGACGCCGGAGTTATCGACTCGCGCTTTGACGGCATGTACACCAATCACGCCACGCGTGCGCAGACGGCATACCTCCTCAGCCGCGTTCTGCCCGCGGATGAGCTCGGCTACAAAAACGGCGAGGTCGTCTCGCGTTGCTACGAAAGCCGGCAGTTCATAACCGACGTGCGCGCGTCCACACCCTACGCGGCAGAGATACTCTCCCTGTACGTCGCCGGCATAGTCACCGGCTCGGACGAAACGGGCTCCTTCCTGCCGGAGACCGAGATCTCCCGTGCGGAGCTGGCCGCAATGCTCACGCGCGTGGTGAACCCCGACAAGCGTGTGACGATTAACTGGAGCCCTGGCGGAGCTCAGGCATCCGCGGCTCCAGACGTGAGCTACCCCGACCTTGTCTGGGAATCCGGTGAGTACATTCCCAGCCACGCACTTGACGACTCGCAGGCCATATTGTCCAACGTGCGTTGGCTTTTCATGAACGGCGAGACGGACATCTCGCTTTATCTTGACGCCTCCGTGGCACAGCCCGCGGCGCTGAACATGCTGCTGGACAACTATATAACGGCCTCACAGCTCTATCTTGAGCAGGGCTACACCGCGGTCAGCTGCCAGTACGACCGGCGTGGAAACATGACGATAAGCTTCTACAACCCCAACGGCGGCGACCGTGACGCGGCGCTGAAAAAGGCTGTGGAAATCCGCGACAGCCTTCACAACGACGGCACGATAACGGACGGTATGAGCGAGGTGGAGATAGCGCGCGTCTACGCGGAGTATCTCTGCCGTACCTGTGAGTACAACTACGCCAGCCCGCGTATTTCACACACGGCCTACGGCGCGCTGATTGACGGTTCGGCCGTCTGCGAGGGCTACACCGCAGCCTACAATATCTTTCTCAAGCTTGAGGGCATCAACTGCTCAACCGCGCAGTTCCCCGACCATATCTGGACCACCGCAACGCTTGACGGAATCTTCTACCACATAGACGTAACCTGGTGCGACCAGCCCTATGGCTTTGAAGACCGTTATTTCTGCATGACGCCGGAGTTTGCCATGTCTCGGGACGCGGGTACCTTTTTCTGAGGAGTACAGGAACAGGAAGTTTTTAAATATAAGTTGACAAGACTCCTAAAACATGTTATATATGGCTTATGATAAAGAAGGTCGATTACACAGGAGTTAAGTTACACATTGCTTATGATACGGGCAGCAGGCTGCACAGGTTTTCCTGTGCTTCCCGTACCGTTGGTACATTTCCTATTAGTCGGTTTAACTATAAAGCAACGAGGCTTTGCTGTTGAAGAACAGCAGAGTCTCGTTTTATATATTTATGGACAAGCTATAACATTATGAAAACAGAGAAATGAGGTATGATATGACTACTGCACAGCTTTTGCTGTTCGCTGTCAGGCTTCTGGCAGGAACCGGAGTGTTCCTTGCCGGCGTGCACCTGCTCACCTCGAGCATCGAGCAGGTGGCAACGCGGAAAATCAGACAGCTCTTTGAGAAAACCGCCGACCGGCGGCTGGTAAACACGGGTATTGGCGCCGCTGCAACCGCTATTATCCAGAGCTCGGGCGTGACCACGGTTCTTATTGTGGGCTTTGTCAACGTTGGCGTGATGAATCTGCGCCAGGCGGCCGCCATGATTATGGGCGCCAACATCGGCACCACCGTCACAGCCCAAATCGCCGCGCTGAGCGCCTTTCCTATCACCACATACATTCAGGTGCTGGCCTTCGCGGGAATTATGATGTCGATAGTCTGTAAAAGGGACACATCGCAAAAGCTCGGTCTTATTTTCGCAGGGCTGGGACTCATCTTCGTGGGGCTGTCACTAATGTCCGAGACCATGAAGGCCCAGCGGGACACTATACAGCTTCTGTTTGAGACGGCAAACAATCCGTTTGTTCTGTTCCTTCTCGGAATCGGTCTGACTGCTCTGGTTCAGTCCAGCTCCGCCACCACATCTGTGATAATCGCCATGTCGGTTGCGGGACTGACCGTAGGCAGCGGCGGAAACGAGGTGCTGTTCATCATTCTCGGCACAAATATAGGCTCGTGCGTAACCGCGCTCATGTCCAGTCTCGGTGCAGGCGCCAACGCGCGCAGGGCCGGACTTATCCACCTTATGTTCAACACACTCGGCTCGCTTATATTTTTTGTGCCGCTGCTTTGTCTGCCGGACCTCATGGAGCTGACCTTCCGCAAATGGTTTCACTCCCCCGCCACGCAGGTCGCCATGTTCCACACCTTCTTCAATGTCACATGCACCGCGATGTTCCTCCCCTTCTGCGGCCTGTTTGTAAAAGCGTCGGAGCGCCTTGTCAGGGAGACGGACCGTTCTGATGCTGTCAGCCTTCTGGACGAGCGTATGCTCGCCTCCCCTGCGTTGGCCGTCTCCCAGCTTGAAAAGGAGCTTCTGCGCCTGTCTGACACCGCTATGGACGCCTTTCGCACCGGCTTTGACGCCTTTGAGAAAAAGGACCGCTCTCTGATAGAGCCAACCCGCCGGCTGATAGACCGCGCGGGCGAGATAAGCCAGCTCATGACCGGCTATCTGATACGCCTGTCCGCACGCAGCGGACTGGCCGAAGAGCGGCCCGTCTATAACCTCCACAGCAGTCTTGCCGACGTAATGCGTATTGCCGAGATTGCCGACAATCTCACGAAGTACACGCAAAAATCCATTGACGGCGGCCTGGATTTCTCCGAGGGCGTGAAAGCTGAGCTCGGCACAATGACTGTGCGCATTGAGCGCCTGTATGCTCTGACCCGGCGCGCGGTGCTGGAAAAGGACGCGCACCTGCTCGCGGAAATAGACAGCGTGGAGGACGAAATTGACAATCTGCGCCGGCAGCTTATTAGCCGCCACATTGACAGGCTCAACGCCGGCGAGTGCCGTGCCGAGTCCAGCGGCGTATTTATCAACCTTGTTTCCAATTTAGAGCGTTTAGGAGACCACCTAACCTATATCGCGTATTGCGTGCTTACCTGAGGTGGGGCACATACGTACAATCAAAAACTGTTGACATTTTTCCTCCCCTGTGGCACAATATTGTCAGCGTCTTCGAGCCCTGCGCTCCTACGGCTTTGCTATGGAGTCCGGGCCTGCTGGGTATCCGGCACGGGGTCGTAACCGGAAACGGTGCGGCCTTCCTTATTGAAAAGGAGGCGGATAGTCAATAGCTCCGGGGCTTCCCGCGATATTGTTGTCCGTTCCTTCAAGGAGACGGACAATTTTTATTTTGGGAGGAAAAACATGAAAACCGCAAAAAACAGAACAATCGCCCTGCTCATGGCCCTGAGCCTGAGCCTGTCCGCCGGCTGCGGCGGAGCGCCCGCACCCGCGTCCACTCCGTCAGCTGGGCCTACACACGGCGCGGCGTCCGTGCCAACTCCGGAAAACATGCCCGAGGCAACCCCCGCGGGCAAGCCTGTGGAGCTTGTCGTCTTTGCCGCCGCGTCGCTGACCGAGACGCTCACCAAGCTGGGAGAGGACTACATGCACGCGCACGAAAATGTCACTATAGTCTTTAATTTCGACTCCTCCGGAACGCTCAAGACCCAGATTCAGGAGGGAGCGGACTGCGACGTGTTTATTTCCGCGGGCCAGAAGCAGATGAACCAGCTTGACAAAAACGCCACAGCCGAGGTCAACACCGAGGGCCTGGACTTCGTGCTGGAGGGCACGCGCTTTGACATTTTGGAGAACAAGGTTGCCTTGGCGGTGTCGGAGGGCAATCCCGCAGGAATCGAGTCCTACGACAGTCTTGCCGCCGCGCTGGCCGACGGCGGCGTACTCCTGGCAATGGGCAACTCCGACGTCCCCGTGGGCCAGTACACGCAGAAAATACTTTCTTATTACGGGCTTGACGAGGACGTTCTTGCCAGCGCGGGCAGTATAACCTACGCATCGAACGTCAAGGAGATTGCCTCTCAGGTGTCTGAGGACGCGGTTGACTGCGGCATAATATACCAGACTGACGCTTACTCCGCTGGGCTTACCGTGGTTGGCACCGCCACGGCCGATATGTGCGGGCAGGTGATATATCCCGCCGCCGCGCTGAATGTGAGTAAAAACGCGGACACGGCTAAGGATTTTCTTGAGTTTTTAAAAAGCGATGAGGCCGGAGCGGTATTTGAGGCTGTCGGCTTTACGCCGGTCAAATAAGTAAAAGGATAAACCGATGGATTGGTTCCCACTGATAAACTCGCTGCGGATTGCCGGGATAAGCACCGTTATCATCTTCTTTCTCGGCATACTCGCGGCCTACTATATCGCCAAGGCCCCTCCGCTTGTAAAGGGCGTGCTGGACGTTTTCCTCACGCTGCCGCTGGTGCTTCCGCCGACGGTGGTGGGCTATCTGCTGCTGCGCGTGCTGGGTACGAAGCGCGTTATCGGTGCGTGGGCGCTCGCCGTATTCGGAATAAAGCTCACGATGACCTGGTGGTCGGCCATATTCGCCACGACGGTGGTCATCTTTCCTCTAATGTACCGCACCGCGCGTGGCGCCTTCGAGTCCTTTGACGAGACGCTTGCCTACTCTGGGCAATCGCTGGGGCTTTCCAACACCTACATCTTCTGGCGGATACGTATGCCATACTGCCGGCAGGGGATACTGGCCGGCACTGTGCTGGCCTTTGCCCGTGCACTTGGTGAGTACGGGGCCACGAGCATGGTTTCCGGTTACACTCCCGGGCGCACCGCCACAATCTCCACCACCGTCTACCAGCTCTGGCGTACGAACGACGACGTGCTGGCCCTGCGCTGGGTGCTGGTGAACATGGCCATCTCCTTCGTGGTGCTGCTGGCGGTCAACCTGCTCGAGCGCCGCGGCGGTCAGCGGACGAGCCGCTTCGGAAGGGGGCGTGCATAATGTCAATTTCCGTTGACATCGAAAAAAGCTTTGGCGATTTCACGCTGAAGCTGGCCTTTGAGGCAGGGGACGAAACGCTTGCCCTGCTGGGCGAGTCCGGCTGTGGCAAGAGCATGACGCTCAAGTGCATTGCCGGAATAGTCCGGCCGGACCGCGGACGCATAGTCGTCGACGGCGTTACGCTCTTTGACTCGGAACAGCGTGTGAGCCTGACGCCTCAAAAGCGCAGGATGGGTTTGCTGTTTCAGAACTATGCTCTTTTCCCGAACATGACGGTGCTGGAAAACATCCGCGCCGGCGCAAGGCGGGAGACCGACCGCGCAAAGCGGGAGCGGTCGGTTCAGGACGTACTTGACAGCTTCGGCATCGGAGAGCTGGCCGGCCGCTATCCCCGCCAGCTCTCCGGAGGACAGCAGCAGCGCGTGGCGCTGGCGCGCATACTGGTGTCCGACCCCTTGGCCCTGCTTTTGGACGAGCCCTTCTCTGCGCTGGACAGTCATCTGCGCTTCCGTCTTGAGCGGGATGTGCGCGAGGTTATCCGCCGCTTTGGAAAAACCGTGCTGCTGGTGTCCCACGACAGGGACGAGGTCTTTCGCATGGCCGACAGCATCGCGGTGATGCGCGCCGGCGGCATTGAGGTATGTGGCGCGCGAAGCGAGGTGTTCGCCGACCCGCAAACGCGCACCGGCGCGGTGCTTACCGGCTGCAAGAACGTCTCGCGCCTGAACCGCTGTGGGGAAAACCGCGCCTTCGCCGAGGACTGGGGCATGGAGCTTGTTCTGCCCGACGGCGCTCGGGAGGCAGAGTACGTCGGTATCCGTATGCACGATATCTGCCCGGGGCCCGGAGAGAACAGCTTTCGCTGCCGCGTGGTGGAGGAGATAGAAAACCCCTTTTCCTTCACCGTGATGATGCTGGCCCCCGGCGGCGGAAACGTCCCCATCGGCTGGGAAACGGAAAAGCATATCTGGCGCGAGCACCGCGCGCCGGAGCTGGAAATAAATTTACCAAAAGAATCCCTGCTTATGCTTCGCGGGTAATACTGATTATCTCAGTATTAGCACAAACACTCGGAAAGGACTGTTCGTTGATGAAAAAAATCAAGGTTGAGGACGCTGTCGGTCTGCCGCTGTGCCATGACATCACGGCCATGCGCACCGGCTTCAAGGGCGCTGAATTTAAGCGCGGGCACATTGTTACCGAGGAGGACATCCCCCGTCTGCTGAACATAGGCAAGCGCACGGTGTTCGTCTGGGAGGAAAGCGCAGGCGAGATTCACGAGGAGGACGCGGCACGCCGTTTATCAGCCATGGCCCCCGTGGAGCTGGCGCACTACACCGCCCCCAGCGAAGGAAAAGTCCTTCTGCTGGCCGACGGACGCGGCATGTTCAGGGTGGACACGGCCCTTCTGCATGAGCTCAACTCGATAGGTGACGTGACCATCACCACCCTGCCGGACCACTACCCCGTAGAGCCAGGCGCGCGTCTGGCCTCAATGCGCATAGTGCCGCTGGTGACAAAGGAGGAGCAGATTATTCGCGCGGAGGAGCTTTGCGCGGGGAAAAAGCTGCTGGATCTGCGGCCTTACCGGCCGATGAAGGTAGGAGTGGTGATAACCGGCTCGGAGGTCTACAACGGGCGGATAAAGGACATGTTCGAGCCCGTGGTGCGCGCGAAGATGACAAAATACCCCGCACAGATAATATCTGTGAGCATTTGCGACGACAGTCTGGAGATGATAGTCTCCGCCGCGCGCGCGCAGCTTGAACAGGGCGCGAACCTGCTCATCTTCACCGGCGGCATGTCGGTTGACCCCGACGACCTTACTCCCAGCGCAGTTCGCGCTCTCGGCGCAGAGGTGATAACCCACGGTCTTCCGTCCCAGCCGGGAAACATGACGCTTGTTGCTTACCTGGACAACGTGGCCGTTTTAGGCGTGCCAGGCGCGGCTATAAGCCTGCCGACAACGGTATTTGACGTGCTCCTGCCCCAGATTTTCACGGGGGATAGGCTGACAAAGCAGGATCTCATCAGCCTCGGAGACGGAGGCCTGTGTCAGATGTGCAAGGGAGGGTGCCATTATCCGAACTGCACGTTTGGCAGGTATTAACGCTCAAATAACAGGCCTCAAAGCGGCCTGTTAGAGGACGGGGGTAATTTAAATTGCAAGCTGTCAGGCGGCTTACAATTTAGCATCGTGTTAAAAAAGTGGCAGAGCCACTTTTTTAAGAAGGATTTGCTTTGCTCTGCGCCTCGGTTGTCCGCCTATGGCGGACAATTCGACGCTCACTCCACGCAAAGTGTTTTTATTTGACGCACATGTCGCCGGATAAAACGATTTAACTTTATTTCGCCGCTCCGGCACGAAAAGCTCTGCATAAAGAATTTGTAAGCGGCAAAGCTGCTAACAAATTCTAACATCCGCGATGCTTTTTTGACAGTCTTTTATTTGAAAAGGCGCGGGGATTTATTACATTTGAATTGAAAGGACGGTTTTGATATGACATATACGGCGGCAGTTATCACTGTGAGCGACAAGGGCTCGCGTGGGGAGAGGGTTGACACCAGCGGGCCGGCTCTGTGCGCGATTTTGCGTGAGCGCGGCTGGGAGATTGCGCACACGGCGATTGTGCCCGACGAGCTCGAGCTCATAAAAAATGAGCTTGTCCGCTGCTCGGACGAGCTCGGCGTCTGCCTCGTGCTCACCACCGGAGGAACGGGCTTCTCGCCCAGGGATGTCACCCCCGAGGCCACGGCGGCGGTTATTGAGCGCTCAGCGCCCGGTATACCGGAGGCCATGCGCGCCGAGAGCATGAGAATAACGCCGCGCGGTTGTCTCTCCCGTGAAAGCGCGGGCATACGCGGTAAAACCCTCATCGTAAACCTGCCCGGCAGCGAGAAGGCCGCGCGGGAGAATCTCTTGTCTGTTGTTGACGCGCTTGGCCACGGGACGGACATTCTGCGCTCGTCCGGCTCGGCCGACTGCGGCGGGAACACGCATCACCACCACGCCCCTCATCATGAGCGCCACCGTCACGACGGACCTCCCTCGCTCGACGAATGGCTGAGCCAGGCCAGGACCGAGCCCGGCGCGGAAAAGTGCGGCATGTACCTGACCCATTGCGGCACGGTGCGCCAAAGCGCCCGCGCCAGGGTGCGTGAGGGAGATGAGAGCACCGCGCCCGTGCGCGGAATGCTGTTTTCCTACGACGCGGAGAAAATGCGCCGCGCGGTGGACGAGGCGCTGGCGATGGACGGCATCTATTTCGTCCGCGCCTGGCTGGCCGAGGGCGAGCTGGCTGTCGGCGACGATATCATGCGCGTGCTCATAGGCGGGGACATCCGCCCGCACGTAATAGACGCCCTGCAAGCTCTGGTCGGCAAGCTGAAAAACGAGTGCGTAAGCGAGCAGGAGATATTTTAGTGTCAAAGAAGCGGTGAAGCCGCTTCTTTGAGGTAAAAAGTGCGTCCCCTCAGGGACGCACTTTTTACGTCGAAATATAAGCCTTAATCATAATCCGGTCCATTGCCACGGCGGCGCACCAGCCGTTGTTAAGCGCGTTCATGCAGCGGGTGGGAGACAGGTACGCGGTCACGGAATCGACGTACTTGACCACCTTGTCGTTATTCTCCAGCGCGGAGATTACCGCCGCGTCCTTTACCGAGCCTATCTTCTCACCCTTAAGGTCCTTTATCCTGTGCACATCGTACTCCGTCTTGGTCATGAGCACAATTTCGCTGGTCATATAGCACTCGCCGAGGGTGTAGGCGTCTGAGCTGACGGAGCCTAAGCCGAAGCCAAGCGCGCAGTCAATGTTGCCGGAGGAAAGCTGCGCGGCTATGTCATGCGAGCCTATCGGCTGAAGCCTTATCTCCCAGCCCAAAAGCCGGCCTATAGCCTTCGCGATATCCACGCTCATGCCCGCGTACTCCCCATCACGCATGTAAGCCAGCGGAATCACGTCCTCCTCTACGCCGACTATCAGCGTGCGCGGCTGCGGCGGCTCCTCAAGCGCCGTTATCGCGTCCGCGCTGCCGGAAAGGCAGATTATGTCCTGTCCCAGCCACTGTGTGCTGAGCACGGAAAGTTCCCCGCTGGCCGCCAGCACGCTAATGGCCGCGTTCACCGGCTCGGCCACACGGTCGTCCAGCCGGAAAATTGTGCCGTAGCGCTTCTCGCCCACGGTGTCTATTATCGTGTAAACCGATGGGTCCTCCCCGCAGGCGCACAGGAACAGCGCAAGCGTCAGGGCCAGCAGCAGCGCAAGGACTCTTTTTGCCGTCTTCAATTCGGCACCCCCGTAAATATCCATAAGCGCCGTGCGGGAACACCTTTCCCGCGCGGCGCTTATCATAATACAGCATATCCCTTTTTTTTTCAATAAAAATCTGTTAATTTTCGTCCTCTTCCGCTATTTTCCGCGCTCTCAGGCGCACATGCCCGCCGAGGACCAGTATCCTGTCAAGAAAACTCGCCTTGACGCCCAGGGTCCCTCCCGGCTCCTTTAAGACCAGAGTGCACACCCTGCTGCTGTCCAGGGATTGCCATATGCCCACGGCCGCCGTGCCGCTGGCGCAGGAGTGCTCCCAAAACATCGTGTCCGAGCCTGGGACGTACACCAGCGGCTTTAACCGGCACCTCTTCCTGTCAAACAGCATCATCCCCAGCGCGGGCTCGTTCAGCAGCGCACACCACTCGCGCGCTGCGCGTTCTGCCGTCAGAGTATCCATATCGAAGGGCGCTATTATGTGCGTAATGCCCGGAAAGCTCACCAGCGGCAAAAAATACTTCTCTCCGTCCAGCACGAATGTCTTTCTCCCCACCGACAACGGTCTCGGCATCTCCACCATGCCGAAAAAGCCCCCGTTGGCCAGCGCCTCAAGCTCCACCCTCACAGTCTCGGGCGCTCCGGAAACGCGCACGGGCAGGCTTATTTTCTCCCCTGCGCCCAGACCGCATCCGCTGGCGTATACCGCCGCGGCGGACATAGCTGCGTTGCCGCAGAACTCTCCGCCCGCCATCGACAGCTCCACGCCTGAATCCGTCAGGCGCAGAAATCCCGCCTGCTCAACGTCCGCCTCCCGCTTCATGAGCGCCGCGGCAACACGGGGCCGCATCTCTCTCGTCACAGGCGTTAAAATAAGCGCGGTAATATTCCCCGTCGGGTCGGCGACGACGTATTCAAGCTCCACAAAAATTCCTCCCATACTTCCCACATCCCGCAGAGTTCACGCCCGCACCTCAAGAATACCTCGTCGCCGCTTGCGGTGTCGCGGGTTCGGGCCGCAACCGAAGGCTCCGCCCTCTGGGCTACCACAGCCTCTGTAAAGGCCGTCAAAACTTTTAATAATTTTTACTGCTGATAATTTCGCAAAAACTGCTTTGTCCGCTCCTGTTGGGTATCGCCGAAGACTTCCTCGGGTTTGCCCTGCTCGACAATAATGCCTCCGTCCATGAAAATAACACGGTCGCTCACCGCGCGGGCAAAGGCCATTTCGTGCGTAACTATCACCATCGTCATCTTCTCCTCGGCAAGCTGCTTTATCACCTTGAGCACCTCGCCCGTCAGCTCGGGGTCCAGCGCGGAGGTCGGCTCGTCGAAAAACAGTATTTCCGGTTTCATCGCCAGAGCGCGCACTATGGACACACGCTGCTGCTGTCCGCCCGAGAGCTGGCAGGGATAGGCGTCAGCCTTGTCCTCCAGGCCCATTTTGCACAAAAGCGCCATGGCCTCGGCCTTCACCTCTCCCGCGGGGCGCTTTAACACCGACACCGGCGCGTCCATGAGGTTTTTCAGCACTGTATAGTGCGGAAAGAGGTTAAAGTTCTGGAACACCAGCCCGAAACAGCGGCGGAATTTTTTCAAATCCTTCACGTAAGCAGAATGTCCCTCATCGTCGTTTCCGGCCGCCTTTTCACCCATGTACCACAGCTCCCCGCTGTCCATCTGCTCAAGCAGGGTCGCACACCGTAAAAGGGTGCTCTTTCCCGAGCCTGATGGGCCGATTATCGACACGACCTCGCCCTTGTCCACGGACACAGAGATGTCCTTTAAGACGTCAAGGTCCCCGAAGCTCTTTTTCACGTTCGCCATCTTTAAAACATTCATCGCCGCGTCCCCTTAATTATAATAAGCCAACGAGCGCTCGACCCGCTCCATAACCACGGCCACAACCGCGTTAAACACAAAGTAGAACACACCTGCCACGAAGAGCGGCATTACGCTTGTGCGCGCGGCGGCAATCTGCTTTGCCAGCGTGAACATCTCCGTGTACACCAGAACGAAGGCCAGCGAGGTGTCCTTGACCAGGGTGATAACCTCGTTGGTCACCGGCGGGAGCACGCGCTTGACCATCTGCGGCAGGATAATCTTCACGAAGGTCTGAGCCCTGGAGTATCCGAGCACCTGCGCGGCCTCGCGCTGGCCCATGGGAATTGACTCTATGCCCGAGCGGTAAATCTCCGCGAAGTAGGCCGCGTAGTTTATGGAAAAGCCCAGCACCACAGCGATAAAGCGGTAGCTTGCCGACAGGCTCACGCCAAATATGTAGTACGGCCCGAAAAACACTACCAGAAGCTGGAGCATCAGGGGCGTGCCGCGCAATATGGCAATGATAAACTTGAACAGAAGCTGCACGGGCTTGAAGTTAGACATACGCCCGAAAGCCACAAGCAATCCCAGAGGCAGAGAAAACACCAGCGTGAGCACAAACAGCAGCAGCGTGTTGCCCATACCCTCGGCAAGCTGCGCAAGCAGGTTTATAAAGTCCATAAACGTCCTCCGTATCTATGCATCAAAAAGCGCGCAAAAGGAGCGCGGCAAAAAATGCGCCGCGTTCCTTTTGTGGTCAAAATCTGCCGGCAGTTTATTCGCCCGCGTTGCGGGACTCAAGCTGATAATTCGCCACGCCGATATCAACCGCTACCGCATCCACAACGCCGGTCTCGAGGTTCATGAAAGCGGTGTTGTAGTCCGCAATCTGCTCGAGCTTCTTGAAGCTGGCGGTAAGAGCAAGATTTTCGTCGTTGCTGCCGTCGCCGGGGTCGTCGGTCAACGCGGTCAGCGCGCTGGAACCTGACTGGGTAATAACCGTCTTACCCGCAAGGTCCGCCTTGGAGGCAATTCCGGAATTGCTCGTTACCACGAATACGATGGAGTTGTCCACATAGGGCCCGACCCAGGTGTACTCGCTCTCGCGTCCGGTCATGGTCATTCCGTTCCAGATAAGGTCTATGTTGCCGGCGTCAAGCTCCATGTCCTTGGAGTCCCAGTCAATCGGCTGCGGAATGAGCTCCCAGCCCAAGCGCTTACATACCTCGGCGGCAAGGTCAAGGTCATAGCCGACATAAGCGCCGCTTTCGTCCTTGTAGCCGTAGGGGGGGTACTCTGCGTCAAAGCCGAGCGTCAGGGTGGTGCGGCCCTCAACCGCGGGGACCGACTCAGCGTCTGCGGGAGTCTGCACGCTGGCCTGCTCATAGCAGCTCATATCCGTCAGGCCCCATTTTTCCGTTATCTCTGCAAAGGTGCCGTCGCTGAGCATCTCGTCAAGAGCGGACTTAACCTGCTCTGCCAAGGCGTCGTTGCCCTTTTTGAACGCAATGCCGTACTGCTCGGTGCTCAGGGGCTCGTCGAGCATCACGAAGGTGACGGGCCCGTCGTTTTTCTTATTTCCGCAGGCGCACAGTCCCAGCAGCATCACAAGCGCCAAAGCGGCGCATACTATCTTTTTCATTTTCTTTTTCCTCCAAAACTGTTTTCAAAACCTGTATTCACTCTCACGGTCCACCGGAGCGTCCCGCTCTGTTATAATATCACATTAGCGAGATAAAGCAAGGGCTTTTTAGAGATTTTTTCTTTTTTGGCGGTTTTAAACGACATTGGCCGCTCAATTTTGGATGGCCAATGTATATTTTCACTGCGCTGAATCGCAAACTTTACGGCCGGCACACCGTGAATAAAATTCAATCGTTTTTGTCAAGGGGGATTTCACCCAAAAGATGAAATCCCCCTTGTTGAAGATAATTCAATCAAAACCAATTCGCTTTTTCCTCTCTGAATTGCGGTATATCGCCATTTCGATACGGATTGTAGTTATTTATATTACATCCAAATTCTTTTAAAAATCTTATTTTACTATCCTGAGTC
>CATJWG010000145.1 GCA_949744165.1 uncultured Eubacteriales bacterium
CAAGCTTGTGGCCAAGCTGGGCAAGCAGGCGGGAGCTATCGGTTTTGCGGTGTACCTTGACGCGCTCAGCCGGCTCCCAGCGCAGGGGAGCGGCCGCGGCGCGGACGCGCTGCTGCTCTACGGACAGGACGTGCCTCCGGAGGCGGTGATGAACCGCGTGCGGGAGCTGCGGGCACAGGGGGTCACGGTCTGCGCACGGCCGGACGGAGACGAGTCGGGCAGCTTCGGCGAGATTATCAGGCTGGGAAGGGAAGCGGAAGTATGATAAACGTTGCGCTGCCGAAGGGCAGATTGGGCGAGAGAGTTTACGATATGTTCGAGCGCGCCGGCTTCGGCTGCCCGGAGATACGAAAGCCCGGACGAAAGCTGATATTTGAAAACGCGGCGGCGGGCGTCAGCTTTTTCTGGGTCAAGCCCTCGGACGTGGCGATATATGTTGAGCGCGGCGCGGCCGACGTCGGCGTGGCGGGCAAGGATATTTTGCTGGAATACTCCCCCGACGTGTACGAGCTGCTGGACCTGCGCTGCGGCGTGTGCCGCATGTGCGTGGCGGGACGCAGAGACTTCCGAGACGACCCGACACGCCCGCTGTGCGTGGCGACGAAGTTTCCGAGAATCGCGCGCGGCTACTATTCCGAGCTCAGCCGCGAGATTGATATTATAAAGCTGAACGGCTCAATAGAGCTGGCGCCGCTGCTTGGCCTGTCGGACGTTATTGTGGACATAGTCGAAACCGGCAGCACCCTGAGGGAGAATGACCTTGCTCCGCTGGAGACGATAACTGCCATAAGTGCGCGGCTCATCGCCAACAAGGTAAGCTATAAATTTAAAAACGACGAGATAATCCGGCTGTGCAGGGGAATAAGCGAGATGGTCAGTCAGGAGGAAACGGAGAAATGATAAAAATAATGAGGCTCTCTGAGACCCCGAAAAGCGAGCTTTTCGCGCGCGACGCGCGCCTTGCCGACGTGGGAGCGGCGGTCACGGAGATAATCAATAACGTGCGCGAGCGCGGCGACGCGGCGCTTTTGGAATACTGCGAGCGCTTTGACGGAGGCGCGCCGGACAAGCTCGAGGTCGGTCCCGCGGAGCTTGACGCGGCGGTAAAGGCGGTGGAGCCGGAGCTTTTGGTCGTACTTGAGCGCGCGGCGGCAAACATACGCGCCTTTCACGAGGCTCAGGTACGCAGGGGCTTTGCGCTGACGCAGCCTGACGGCTCGGTTGTCGGGCAGAAGGTGACTGCGATTGAGCGCGTGGGAATCTATGTGCCGGGGGGTACGGCGGCATATCCGTCAACGGTACTCATGGACTGCATACCGGCGAAAATCGCCGGCTGCGCGGAAATAGTGATGGTTACGCCGGCGAAAAACGGCGCGGTAAGCCCCGCGATACTCGCCGCGGCGAAGCTTGCGGGAGTGGACCGCGTGTTTAAGGTAGGCGGCGCGCAGGCAGTTGCCGCGCTGGCCTACGGCACCGAGAGCGTTCCGCGCGTGGACAAGATAGTCGGCCCCGGCAACGCATTTGTGGCCGAGGCGAAAAAGCAGGTTTTCGGCAGGGTGGCCATTGATATGATAGCCGGACCCAGCGAAATTCTCATCGTGGCCGACGCGGAGACGAACCCCGCCTTTGCCGCAGCAGACCTGCTTAGTCAGGCCGAGCACGACAAAATGGCCAGCGCCGTGCTGATAACTGACAGCGACGCCCTGGCCGCGGCTGTGGCGCGCGAGGTGGACAGGCAGCTTGAGACGCTCCCGCGGCGCGAGATTGCCGCCGCGTCGATTGAGAACAACGGGAAGATAATCGTCTGCGGGAATCTGGAGCAGGCAATGGACCTTGCCAACGAGCTGGCCCCCGAGCATCTTGAAATTTGTACGGACAGGCCCTTCGACTGGCTGGGAAAGGTAAAAAACGCCGGTTCCGTGTTTCTGGGGCGAAGCTGCCCCGAGGCGCTGGGAGATTACTTCGCCGGACCGAACCACACCCTGCCGACCAGCGGTACGGCGCGCTTTTCAAGCCCGTTGTCGGTGGATGATTTCGTGAAAAAGACGCAGTTTACCTATTACAGCGACGCGGCCTTTGCTGCAGCCGCGCCGGACGTTGCGCGCTTTGCCCGGGCCGAGGGGCTGGACGCGCACGCGCGCAGCGCCGAGATACGCCTTGAGGAGGGAGCAAAATGAGCCGGTTTTTCAGCGGGAAATACGCCGCGCTTGAGCCCTATGTCCCCGGCGAGCAGCCGCGGGAGAGGAAATACGTCAAGCTCAACACCAATGAATCGCCCTATCCGCCTTCTACGCTGCTGGCGGAGCGGGTGCAGGAGCAGTGCCCGCTTTTGAACCTCTATTCCGACCCCGAGTGCACGGTCCTGCGTGGGAAGCTGGCCGCGCATCTGGGAGTGCGTGCGGAAAATGTCCTGCCGACAAACGGCTCAGACGAGGCGCTAAACTTTGCCTTTATGGCCTTCGGCGACGGAGAGCACCCATTTGCCTTCGCCGACATCACCTATGGCTTTTATCCCGTGTTCTGCGCCATAAATGGCGTGTCATATGAGGAAATACCGCTGCGGGAGGATTTTTCAATAGGTCTTGCCGACTACGCCGGCATAGGGAAAAACATCGTGATAGCCAACCCCAACGCGCCCACGGGCATTGCCCTGCCGCGCGCGGAGCTTGAGCGTGTTGTAGCTTCAAACCCCGACAGCGTGGTGGTGATAGATGAGGCGTATGTTGACTTTGGCGCGGAGAGCTGTGTGTCCCTTATTGACAGATACGACAATCTGCTGGTTACACAGACCTTCTCCAAGTCGCGCTCGCTTGCCGGGGCGCGTCTGGGCTTTGCCGTGGGCTGCGCGGAACTTATTGCGGACCTGAACACGGTGAAATACTCCACTAACCCCTACAACGTAAACCGCATGACCATGACCGCAGGCGCGGCGGCGCTGGACGACGACGGATACTACATGGCAAACTGCCGAGAGATTGCCGCGACGAGGGACTATGTCTCGCGCGAGCTGAGAAAGCTGGGCTTTGAGCTGACGGACTCGCGGACAAACTTTGTTTTTTGCCGTGCCCCAGGAGTCTCGGGGGCGGAAATGTACGCGGAGCTGAGGGCGCGCGGTGTGCTTGTACGGCACTTTGACAAGCCGCGGATTACCGACTACAACCGCGTGAGCATCGGAACGCGTGAGCAGATGGACCTTTTCCTTGACGCGGTCAGGGATATTTTAAATCAGAGAGGCGGCACTACAGTATGAGAACAGCGGAAACAGCGCGCAAAACCGCGGAGACAGACATAAAATTAAAGCTGAATCTGGATGGGAGCGGAACGGCGAGGATTGACACGGACTGCGGCTTTTTAGACCACATGCTCACGCTTTTTGCCCGCCACAGTCGCGTTGACCTTGAGCTGACATGCAGGGGCGACACGCATGTGGACTACCACCACACGGTTGAGGACGTGGGGATAGCACTGGGTACGGCGTTGGACGAGGCGCTGGGCGATAAGCGCGGTGTGCGGCGCTACGGCAGTATGCTGCTGCCGATGGACGAGGCGCTGGTGCTCTGCGCGCTGGACCTGTCGGGGCGCTCAACGCTTGAATATGCGATGGAGATTCCCGCGAAGAAGGTCGGGAACTTCGACACGGAGCTTGCGGAGGAGTTTTTCCTTGCGCTTACCCGCTGCGCGCGTCTGACGCTGCACCTGCGGCAGATATCCGGTACGAACTCCCACCACATAATCGAGGCCGCGTTCAAGGCTTTTGGACGCTCTTTACGCCAGGCCGCGGAAATTGACGCCGCGGCCGCGGACGAGGTGCCCTCAACGAAGGGGGTACTGTGACCGCAATATGACTGCTATTGTTGATTACGGGGTGGGAAACCTGTTTTCCCTGAAAAGCTCGCTCGGATTTGTCGGAGCGGATGCTGAGGTGACGGGCGACGAGCGGAAAATCCGCGCCGCTGACAAAATAATCCTCCCCGGTGTGGGCGCCTTCGGCGACGCGGCAAAAAAGCTGCGCGAGCGCGGGCTGGACGCGGTGGTCTGTGACGCGGCGCGGCGTGGCAAGCCGCTGCTGGGCATATGCCTTGGGATGCAGCTTTTGCTTGACAAAAGCCTTGAATTCGGCGAGCATGAGGGCCTGTGCCTCGTCCCCGGGACGGTGCGTCCTCTGTCGGAGGTGCTGCCGGACACATACAAGATTCCGCAGATTGGTTGGAACGCCCTGCGCCTGACAAGGCCCGACTGTCCCATCTTCAAATACGTGAATGATGGCGAGTGCGTCTACTTTGTTCACTCGTACCACGCGGTGGACTGCGCCGGCTCACTTGCCGCGACGGTGGAGTACGGCATAGACGTAACCGCGGCAGTCTGGCGCGATAACGTGTTCGGCTGCCAGTTTCATCCCGAAAAGAGCGGCGAGGTAGGACTTAACATCCTGCGAGCCTTCTGTGAGCTGTGAAAGGGGCTGTGCAATATGGAAATTTTCCCAGCGATAGATTTGTATGAGGGGCAGGTCGTGCGCCTGCTCAAGGGCGACTACGATAAAAAGACCGTCTACAGCGCCGACCCCGTCGCGGTTGCGGAGACTTTTAAAAGGGCGGGTGCGGCAAACATACACCTTGTGGACCTTGAAGGTGCGCGCGACGGCGGCACGCCGAATTTTGAGGGCATTGCGCGCATAGTGCGCGAAACCGGCCTGCGCGCCGAGGTTGGCGGCGGGATACGCAGCGCGGCGGCCGTGGAAAAATATCTCGCTGCGGGTATACAGCGCGTCATTCTCGGCACCGCTGCGGTCAGCGACAGGGCGCTTCTCGGCTCGCTGCTGAAAAACTATGACGGGCGCGTGGCCGTGGGTGTGGACGTGCGCGACGGGCGTGTGGCAGTGAAGGGCTGGCGTGAGCTGTCAGACGAGACGCTTGAGGGCTTTTGCGCCGAACTTCAGGACATGGGAGTGCGGACAATCATCTGCACCGACATATCCAGGGACGGTGCCATGCAGGGCACAAACCGTGCGCTCTACAGGGACCTGGCGGCCAAATTTGACATTGACATAATCGCCTCCGGCGGCGTGTCGACGCTTAACGACGTGAAGGCCCTGCGCGATATGGGGCTTTACGGCGCAATACTCGGACGCGCGCTGTACACCGGCGGGATTGACCTTGCCGAGGCCATAGAGGTGTGCCGATGATAACAAAGAGAATAATTCCCTGCCTCGACGTGCGTGACGGCAGAGTGGTCAAGGGCGTAAATTTCGCGGCTTTGGCAGACGTGTCCTCCCCCGTGGAGCTTGGACGCTACTACAGTGAAAACGGTGCGGATGAGCTGGTTTTTTACGACATAACCGCCTCGGCTGAGGATAGGGCCCTGTTTACGGATATACTCACGCAGGTTGCCTCCACTATCTTCATACCCCTGACCGTAGGCGGCGGGATAAACTCCGTGGCCGATTTTGAGCGCGTGCTCTCCTGCGGCGCGGACAAGGTCAGCGTAAATTCCGGCGCCCTGCGCCGGCCGGAGCTCATTTCTGAGGCCGCGAAGAAATACGGCAGCCAGTGCGTTGTGCTCTCGGTGGATATAAAGCGGGTGGACGGCGAGCTTCACGTCTATGCCCGCGGCGGGCGCGAAGACACGGGTATGGAGGCCATAGACTGGCTACGCCGCGGCGTGGATCTCGGCGCGGGCGAGGTTGTGGTAAACTCCATCGATACCGACGGAGTGAAGGGCGGCTTTGACATTGAGCTGCTGCGCGCGGTGTGCGAGGAGGTAAAAGTGCCGGTGGTGGCCTCCGGCGGCGCGGGGAGCGCAGACCATTTTGTGGAACTGTTCCGTGACGTTCCCGAGGTGGACGCGGGGCTGGCCGCCTCAATCTTTCACTTCGGCGAGGTAAGCATAGCCGAGCTTAAAAAGGCGCTGGACGAAAACGGAATTATTGTGAGAAGGTGAAGAAATTGCTTAATATAGACGAGCTGAAATTTGATGAAAAAGGACTCATTCCCGCCATAGTGGTGGATGCGGACACAAAAAAAGTGCTCACGCTGGCTTACATGAGCAGGGAGAGTCTGAAAATATCCATGGAGCGGGAGCTGACCTGCTTTTACAGCCGCTCGCGTCAGGAGTTGTGGCTAAAGGGCGAGACCTCGGGAAACTACCAGCACATCGTGTCCATAACCGCTGACTGTGACCGCGACGCGCTAACGGTTCTGGTAAACAAGGACGGCCCTGCATGCCACACTGGGGCGGAGAGCTGCTTTAACGATGCGGTGTTTGTCTCGGAGAATAACCGTGCCTTTGACCTTGACGCTCTCATGGAGCTTATAGACGGACGTAAAAGCGAGAAAAAAGAGGGCTCCTACACCAGCTATCTGTTTGAAAGGGGTATAGACAAGATTCTCAAAAAGGTAGGCGAGGAGTGTACCGAGGTCATCATTGCCGCAAAGGACAACGACCGCGCTGAGACAATCTACGAGGTCGCGGACCTGACATACCACGTGATGGTTATGCTGCTGGAGCTGGGCGTAAGTCTGGACGATATACGCGCCGAACTGAAAAGCCGCCACGTTATCGACCACAAAATAAAGCAGGAAAAGATGACAGGCAATGAAATCTAATTTCCATACACACACCACCTTCTGCGACGGGAAGGACAGCCCCGCGGAAATGGCTGCGCGCGCCTTTGAACTGGGCTTTGAGGCGCTGGGTTTTACGGGACACAGCTTCACGGCCTTCGACCCCTGCGGCATGAGCGGTGCCGCCGCGGCCTACCGAGCGGAGGTGTCACGGCTGAAAAAGGAATACGCAGGGCGCATGGAAATTTACTGCGGCTCCGAGCAGGATTATTTCTCGGGCAGAGTACCGCCGGAGTACGACTATGCCATTGGTTCGGTGCATTACATGCGTTGCGGCGGGGAGTACCTGTGCGTGGACTGGTCTGCGGAGCACACGCTTGAGAACGTAAAAAAATACGGCGGCGACCCTTACGCCTGCGCGGAGGATTATTTCGCGCTTGTGGGCGGAGTGCTGGATGCGACAGGCGCGGACGTTGTCGGACACTTTGACCTCATACGC
>CATJWG010000146.1 GCA_949744165.1 uncultured Eubacteriales bacterium
GAGGAAAGGTTGTGGTGCATTGAACATTGCCCTTTTGGCACATGACGGTAAAAAAGAGCTCATGGTACAGTTTTGCATAGCTTATTGCGGCATTTTCGCAGGACACTCAATCTGCGCAACGAAAACTACCGGCAAGCTTGTAAGCGAAGCCACAGGACTGCCTATAATTTCCTGCCTTTCCACAAGCCAGGGAGGAGCGCAGCAGATAGGCGCGCGTATTGCTTACAACGAGATTGACCTGGTTCTGTTTTTCTGCGACCCGGATGATGTGAAGGGTCAGGACAACGTAAACGACATAGCCCGACTGTGCGACCGGTACAGTATACCATTCGCCTCGAACGTGGCGACGGCGGAGGTGCTTGTCCAGGGCCTGCGCCGCGGCGACCTTGCCTGGCGTGATATTGTAAATCCGCACGCGAAGGGCTGACGGCCCTCAAATCAACGGCCCCAGGCCGCTGATTTGAAAGAGTTTTCCCGTTCAGGCGGCTTTAGCCGCCTGAACGATGAAAAGTGTTCAGTTATGCGCGCTTGCTCCGCTCGCACGACCGTTGCGGGAGAGAGATTTTTCCGGCGTATATGCCGCCGAAAAGATGATTTGAATTTTTTCACGGTGTTTTTGTGTGCGAAGCTCTGTGAGGACTTTGCAACTTGTGCCGCGAAGTCTGTTATGTTTAATAATTCCGCACTGACCGGAGAGGAGTAATCCGCGTGCGCGCCGTACAGAGAAGAAGCGTTTTGCTGAGAGCTTCGGGGGCCGCGAGGATGAAGGACACTCCGCGAGCGGGTGCTTGCCCGGCGCAAAACGGGCGGTAAAAGGGCGCATAATGCGCTGAAATTGGGTGGCACCACGAGAGACGCTCTCGTCCCATGTTCTGGGACGCGGGCGATAAATTTTTTCTGGTAAAAAATACAAAATACTCATTTCTATCTCGTCACCTATACCCTCCCACACTAAGAAAATTGCATAAAAAGATGCAACAAAAAATAAAAAACGGAAAAAAACAAAAAAGGATTGAAATAAAATGGCAGTTGAAAGAATCAAGTCCCGCACCCTCTCCGGCTTCATGGAGCTGCTGCCGGCCGAGCAGCAGAAAATGGAGCGATTTATGGAGACCCTCCGAAAAAGCTACTCTCTTTACGGCTTCACGCCGCTGGATACCCCCATCATCGAGTCGGCCCCCGTCCTGCTTGCCAAGGGCGGAGGCGAGACGGAAAAACAGATTTACCGCTTCACCAAGGGCGACAGTGACCTGGCCCTGCGCTTTGACCTGACTGTACCTCTGGCAAAATACGTCGCAATTAACTATGCGAGCCTGTCCTTTCCCTTCCGCCGTTATCAGATAGGCAAGGTCTACCGCGGCGAACGCGCCCAGCGCGGACGCTTCCGCGAGTTCTATCAGGCTGACATAGACGTAATAGGCGACGGTGCACTGGACATCACCAATGAGGCGGAAATTCCATCCATAATCTGCCGCACCTTCACCGAGCTCGGCCTTGAGCGCTTCGTCATTCGTGTTAACAACCGCCGCGTTCTCAATGGCTTTTACGCCATGCTGGGCCTGTCGGAGAAAAGCGGAGAGATAATGCGCACCGTGGATAAGCTTGACAAGATAGGCCCCGACAAGGTGCGCGAAATCCTCACTGGCGAAGGCTTGGAGCTCACCGCGGAGCAGGCTGGAGAAATCCTGCGCTTTATTGCCATAAAGGGAACAAACGCCGAGGTCCTGGCTGCGCTGGAGAGCTACCGCGGACGCGATGAGCTTTTCGACAGGGGGCTGGACGAGCTGCGCGCCGTAACGGAGCACCTGCCCGAGTTCGGCGTGCCGGAGAAAAACTTCGCCGTGGACCTGACCATCGCCCGCGGCCTGGACTACTACACGGGTACTGTGTACGAGACGACCGTGACCGATTACCCCGAAATAGGCTCGGTGTGTTCTGGTGGACGCTATGACGACCTGGCAGGCTACTACACGGACAAAAAGCTCCCCGGCGTCGGCATTTCCATCGGCCTGACCCGCCTGTTCTATGTCCTGAACGAGCAGGGCCTTCTCTCCGACGAGATAGTAACCGCCCCCGCGGACGCTATCGTCATCCCCATGACCGACGAC
>CATJWG010000147.1 GCA_949744165.1 uncultured Eubacteriales bacterium
GGCGCGGTGGAGTACCGCGCCGGCATGGACGTCGCCGAGGTTGAGGAAAAGGTACAGGCGGAGGCGATGGCCGTTTACGAGCGCAAGGAGCAGGACCTCGGCCTGATGCCAAACGGCGCGCCGCTGATGCGTGAGCTGGAGCGGGTTATTATGCTTCGCGTGGTGGACGAGTACTGGATGGAGCACATCGACGCCATGGCCGAGCTGCGCCGCGGAATAGGACTGCGCGGCTTTGGAAACGTAAAGCCCGTGGACGCCTACAAGCAGGAGGGCTTTGACATGTTCGAGGCCATGGTCGGCGGCATACGCGAGGAGGTCGCTCGACGAATCTACCTGGCGCGTGTGAACAAGGAGCAGGGCGTGCAGCGAAAGAGTGTTGCCAAGGCCAATCTCAACACCGTGGGCGGAGACGCCACGGTGAAAAAGCAGCCGGTGCGCCGCACGCAGAAGATAGGCCGCAATGACCCCTGCCCCTGCGGGAAATTACGTCCGAACGGCCTGCCGATGAAATACAAGGACTGCTGCGGGAGGGCGAATTAATCAAATCAAAGGACGCCCGCGTCCTTTGATTTGAGGGGATTCACTCCGCTTCGCGCCTTACATTTTTCGCCACCTGCGGCGAAAAATGACGACGCGCGCTCCGCGAGAAGTGTTTGTTGTCAGGCGCATGTCCTGACAACAAACGATTTGAATTTATTCGCGGCGTGCGCGCCGCGAAGTCTGCGACGCTTTTGGCGTTGAGGGAAATGGGATACATTTGATTGATATTATGAGCTTTATTGAAAACAGGGCGAACGGCGTGACCTTTATGAGCGCGCCGGTGATACGCGCGCGGCACGGTTTTTCCACGCGCTGGGGCGGCGTGAGCACGGGGATTTTCTCGAGCCTGAATCTTGCGATGTCGCGCGGGGACGACCCATGCGCTGTGGAGGAAAACTATCAGCGGCTGACGCAGGCCGTGGGCGTGGACGCGGAAAAAATCGCGCTGACAAAGCAGGTGCACGGCACCCAGGTGCGTGTTGTGACCGCACCAGACGCGGCGCTGAGCGACGCGCTCAGGCCGGAGTGCGACGGACTCGTCACCGCAGAGCGGGGGCTTGCGCTTTTCTGCTTCACGGCCGACTGCGTGCCCGTGCTGCTGTGCGATGCGGACAACGGCGTTATCGCCGCGGTGCACTGCGGCTGGCGAAGCAGTGTGGCGGATATTTTGGGTGTTGCGGTTGGAAAGATGACCGCGCTTGGCGCGGACGCGGAGAGTATCTGCGCCGCGATAGGTCCCGCCATAGGTGCCTGCTGTTTTGAGGTCGGGCCCGAGGTGCCGGCGGCGGCGGAGCGGTTGTTGCGGGAGGACCTGGGCAAGCTGTGCAGCGACGAGCCGGGATGCGTGGGAAAGTACCTGCTCGACCTGCGCGGAGTAAACCGCAGGAGGCTTGAACAGCTTGGACTGCGCTCGGAGAATATCTGCGTCTCCGGCGAGTGTACAATGTGCCGGACGGAGAAATACTGGTCCCACCGGGCAACGCACGGACAGCGGGGCTGTCAGGGCGCGCTTATCTGCCTGTGACGAAGGAAAGGAACATGGCAATGCCAAAATGCATGAGAAAATTCGCGGCACTGATTGCAGCGCTGTGTCTGCTGCTGAGCGGCTGCGGAGACGGCGCGCAGAAGCCGGACGGGGACGGCGAGCCTGAGGGCGTGGCCCCCGGACAGGTTGTGGAGGAAAAAACGGCGGAGGACTCGGTGTTTTCCGTCAACTACGACGCAGAGGTGGGGATTAACCCCATACGCAGCTCGAGCAGCACCAATTCGCTGTTCTGGTCTCTGCTGTATGACTCGGTGTTCACCGTGGATGAGCACTTCAATGTAAGCTCAGAGCTGGTTACGAAAACTACAACCACGGACAACGAGTGGTGGGTGTTCAATATAGATACCTCCATCCCGTTCACCGACGGCAGCACGCTTACGGCAAAGGACATAGTGTATTCCATACAGCAGGCGCAGAGAAGTCCATATTATTCAAGCCGGCTTTCCATAATATACGGAATAAGCGCCATGGGAGAGGACTGCTTCGCCATAAGCACCAAGTACCCGAACAGCTATCTTCCGGCGCTTCTGAACATACCGGTGATAAAAAACGGCTCAATAGGCGAGTCTACGCCCGCGGGTAGCGGGCCTTACCGGCTGTCGGAGAGCGGAGACAGCCTTGAGCTTTTTGACCTCAACCGGCACTGCCAGGAAATGCCTATTGACGTTATCTATTTGAAAAGCTATAATGACACCTCAGAGCAGATAAGCGCGTTTGAGGCCTCGCTTATCGACGTGGTGACAAACGACCCCACGGGAATGTACAATTTGGGCTACGGCAGCTCAAACGAGATACGAAATTACGACACGACGAATCTGCACTATCTGGGATTCAACATGGAGAGCAAATATTTTCAGAACGGCATCTGCCGTTACGCGATGATGTACGCGGTGGACAGGCCTTGGATTGTGGACGAGCAGATGGCAGGCTGCGGCACGGTGACAAGGCTGCCGCTGCTGCCGTCAAGCGATTTGTATGACGCGAATTATGCAGAGAAATTTGCATATGACCTTGGTCACTGTTTTGAGCTTTTTGAGAGTGCGAACGTAAAAGACCACGACAACGACGGTCAGCTTGAAATTCTGGTGACGGGTATAGTTGTGGAGATAGATATAGATTTCATAGTCAACAACGACAGCAGCGTTAAGGTCCAGGCGGCCAGAAAGCTGGCAGAGGACCTCAACTCCATAGGAATTACTACCACGCTGCGCGAGCTGAGCTGGAACGACTATGTAGAGGCCCTGACCGAAGGCGAGTACGATATGTACTACGGCGAGATACGTCTTACGCCGGACTGGAACATAGCCTACCTTTTTGAGGAGGACAACGAGATGAACTACGCCAAATGCCGCGATGGGAGCTATTCACAGCTTTACTACGAGTATCTGAAGGCCGACACGGCTGGACGCTACAATGCCTATCAGGAGGCCTGCCGGTATGTTATGGAAAACGGAGGAATAGTGCCGATATGCTTTGAAAAGCGACAGATGCTCACGCACCGCGGAATCGTGACGGGGGCCAGTCCCACGCAGTACGATATATTTAACAAATTCAGCGAATGGACGATAGACCTGAAATGAGGGACTTTATAAAAAAACAGTTTCGCCGGTTCCGGCGGCTGATAAATTACGGCATAATGGGCGTGCTAAACACAATAGTGGACTATATGGTTTTTGCCCTGGTGTATGACCTTATGCACTTCGGGGCAGGAGTGGGCCAAGCCGCGGGCTTTCTGGCCGGCAGCGTTTGCGGATACCTGCTCAACAGCAACATAACCTTCCGTGAGGGCAAGGGCAGAACAAAGGCGCAGTTTGTTCAGTATGTCGGAGTGGATTTTGTGCTGCTGGCGATAAGCAGCGTGGCGATGGAATACATGGAGAACCAGGGCTTGAACGCCTATGTAGTGAAGCTGGGTATGACAGCGGTTATAGCACTTTTGCATTACACTATATATAAGTACGTTGTATTCAGAATAAAAAAGGAGGACTCGGAGAAATGACCGACAGAGAGCTGCTGAATATTGCCAGACAGGCGTCGGAAAAAGCCTACGTGCCTTATTCCAAGTTCAAGGTGGGCGCGGCGGTGGAATGTGAGGACGGAACTGTATTTTACGGCTGCAACGTGGAAAACGCGGCGCTGGGAAGCACCATATGCGCTGAGCGCACCGCGATATGCAAAGCGGTGAGTGAGGGACACCGCGACTTCGTGCGCATAGCGATATGGGCAGACAGCGAAAATTACTGTATGCCCTGCGGGGCCTGCCGTCAGTTTATGTCTGAATTTGTGAAGGACATGGAGGTGCTGTGCGCTAAGGCCGGCGGGAGATATGTCAGCTACCCCCTGAGCAAGCTTATGCCATACACCTTTAACTATTGAGAAAGGACTGCGATGAGAAAAATTAGTGGGATAAAGAGTGTAATCACACTGGTGCTGGCGCTGTGTACATTGTGCGCTGCATCTCTGCCGGCGTCGGCCAAGGACTTTACGGATGTGGATGAGGACGCGTGGTATGAGCCATACATAAGCAAGATAACAGATCTGGTGAAGGAAGACGAGAGAGGGATAATCGACGGCTATGAGGACGGCAGTTTTCTGCCGGACAACAATGTTAAACGCGGTGAATTTCTCAAAATGATTTTTGAAGCGGCAACATTCCAGGGCGGAAGCGTATTCCGCAGTACGACCGACCGTGACGGTATACACTGGGCCGGAAGATATTACACAATGGCAATGGACGCGAACATCCTTGTTGCGGACGTGTATAGCGGCGGAGGCCTGCTCTTTGAGTGCACCTACGCCGAGATGGAAAAGCCAATAAGCCGATATGAGGCGGCGGTTATACTCACCAACGTTTGTACGAACGTAAGCATGGAGCCGACTGTGAAGGTGGTCGATGCAGCGAAGCACATTCCGGACTATGGCGGAATGGACCAGCAGTATGTGAACTGCGTTGAGCAGGCCTACGGCAAAGGACTGCTCAGCGGTATGGAGGACGGCAGCTTTGAAGGTAATGCGAGTCTGCGCCGCAGCGAAGCCGCGGCTATAATATACCGTTATCTCTGGGCGAACGACCGTGAGCTTAAGGATTGGGCGGAGGTTCCGGAGGTACAGACCATTCAGACAGTGCCGCAGGGCTACGTGCCATTTGCGATAAAGTATCAGTCCATGACTGTGGCCGAGCGGCAGACGGCCCTGTTCGGCAATCCGAACAAGACCTACTTTACAAGCGCGGCGGACGCGGCCGGATTTATGGAGACGGTTACGGTGCCGATATGGACCATGGACCAGAGCGGCAACAAGTTCCCCTCCACCACGACCGTGACGGTCCACAAGCTCGTGGCCACGGATATACGCCTGATATTTGAAGAGATTTACAACGACCCCGAGCGCTTCCCGATATATGGCGGCTGGTCTATAGGCGGCGCGCGCTTTACGGACAAGCTGAGGCATTCCTGGGGCTGCGCGATAGACATAAACGCTTTCTACAACTGCGAGTGTACGGTCAACTGGTCTGCGGGCACAAACAATGTCACATGCGGCTACGGCTGGTGGCCGACGACCGGAGATAAGGGAGACATTTTCCATGGCTCCATGACGGGGCCGAGCGCTTACTCGATATCGCCGGGCAACAGCGTAGTGCGTGCTTTCGCCAAGTACGGCTGGGGCTGGGGCGGCTACGGCTGGGGCAGCGGAAATACACAGAAGTTCGACTATATGCACTTCTCGATTCTGCCTTCGGGCGGCTAAAATCCGCGGAGTATGCGGAGCAATTCCCTTTCACAAAAGAGGTTTAGTCTCTTTTGTAAAGTAAATCTCCCTTTTGCACAAAAAAATATTTAAAAATTCTGCGTAAATGCAAAAAACTCTCTTGACAACAAGAGAGTTTTTTGTTATTCTATCAGGGCGTGTCAGGGGAATATTTGTAATATTTACCTCGCGCAATGCGTTGAAGCGGGAGATTGCGGGTCAGGACCCGGTAACTTCCGTGGAGTATGTCCGGTGCCGGTGGAATAGCCGGCATGTAATCGGGCGGCTGAAATTTTCCGATACCGGCGATATTGTGTATATCGCGTGCACGGAAAACGGACCGGCTAAGGCGATTCTGCCGGTTTGTTTTTTCGGACAAGGTCTGATACGCACGGCATGGTGGGCGAAAATTTCATCCGTACGAAACAAATCCTTGAAGCGACGAAGCCAATGACGCCGCAATTTCGTACGATTTGGAGGAAATCACATGGCAGCAGCAAAGAAACAGATTCGCATCCGTCTCAAGGCTTATGACCATCAGCTCATCGACGTGGCAGCAGCGAAAATAGTCGAGACCGCCAAGCGCACCGACGCAAAGGTCTCCGGTCCCATCCCGCTCCCCACCGAGACTGAGATTGTCACAATCCTGCGCGCAGTCCATAAGTACAAGGACAGCCGCGAGCAGTTTGAGCGCCGCACTCACAAGCGCCTTATCGACATCGTCAGCCCCACTCAGAAAACCGTGGAGTCCCTGATGTCGCTGGAGCTGCCCGCCGGCGTTGAGATTGAGATTAAGCTCTGAGGACAAAGCCCCGCCGCGGCGCGATACATATGAATTATCGCGGCCGGCAAAACCAATTAACGACCCAATGTCCGTATCTTGCGTATGCGGACGGGTTAAGTTGCCAGCCTCTGGACGCGGCTCAGGCCGCGGATTAAGCGAGGCAACCAATAACCTTAAGGAGGAAATATCCCATGAAAAA
>CATJWG010000148.1 GCA_949744165.1 uncultured Eubacteriales bacterium
ACCGGCACCGAGATGTTCCACAAGACCCTCGAGTACGCAGAGGCCGGCGACAACGTCGGTTGCCTGCTGCGCGGAGTTGCTAAGAAGGACGTTGAGCGTGGCCAGGTTCTGGCGGCTCCCAAGTCCATTAAGCCCCTGACCAAGTTTGTCGGCCAGGTTTACGTTCTGTCAAAGGAAGAGGGCGGACGTCACACCCCGTTCTTCAACAATTACCGTCCTCAGTTCTATTTCCGCACCACCGACGTTACCGGCGTTATCAATCTCCCCGATGGCGTTGAGATGTGCATGCCCGGCGATAACGTTGACATGAAGGTTGAGCTCATCACCCCCATCGCTATCGAGAAGGGCCTCCGCTTCGCTATTCGTGAAGGCGGCCGTACCGTCGGCTCCGGTGTTGTCATCGAGGTCGAGGAGTAAAACAGTCAAAAAAAAGAGTGGCTTTCGCCACTCTTTTTTTTGATGGGATGCACTGCGCTATGCGCCTCGCCCTTTTACGCAAGCTCCGTGAGAAAAGTCTTTGCGACGTACACGCCGGAGCAAGAAAAAATTGAAATTTATTTCGCACCTGCGTGCGTGAAAGTCTGCGATGCTTTTATTCTCGGCTGGACGCCGCGATTTTTTTATTCAATTCCGAAAAACCTCTTTCCGTTTTCAAGGGTAATTGCCGCGACTTCCTCAGCGCTCAGGCCCTTCACCCCGGCAATAACCTTCGCAACAAATGGCAGCAGAGTGCTGTCGTTGCGGTGTCCTCTGTGTGGGACAGGGGCAAGGTAGGGGCTGTCGGTTTCTAACATTATGCGGTCCATCGGACAGACCTCAAGCACTTCAAGCGCGCGCCGCGCATTCTTGAAGGTAATCGCTCCCGTGAAGCTCAGATACCAGCCAAGATTCACAAGCTGGCAAGCCATTTCTGCGGAGCCGGAATAACAGTGAAACACGCCACGCAGCCCTGGGAAGGTCCGCGCAGCCTCTAAGCTGTCCGCGTGCGCCTCCCTGTCGTGTACTATAACCGGCAGCCCCAGCTCGCGTGCCAGCTCAAGCTGGCTGTAGAAAACGCGCTTTTGCGTATGCCTGTCCGCCCCGTCCTCGTAATAGTAGTCCAGCCCTATCTCGCCTATCGCCACGACCTTTGGGTACCGCACCCATCTCCTCAGTTTTTCCATACTCTCGCAGTCAAATGAGTCCGCATTCTCCGGATGCCAGCCCACCGCTGCATAAACGTGCCCATACCGCACGGCAAAGTCCACGGCCGCAAGTGAAGATACCTCGTCACAGCCTGGGTTTAAAATAAGCTCTACACCGTTTTTCGGCATTTTACCCAGCAATTCATCCCTGTCAGCGTCAAAACGACTGTCGTCATAGTGTGCATGTGTGTCAAAATACATGTCTTTCTCCTTTATGTGGGGGATATCACCTTAAATTTTATACCTCCTCCACTCGTTCGTCAAGTCCGGTGGGGAATCCTAAACTCTTTACATTTGCAAACACGTATGGTATAATTTGTACAAATTCCAAATCAACGCTTTCCAAGACTGCAATACTCAAAGAGGCAGGTATGATAAGCAATATTTTTCGCCGTATGAGCCGCGGCGACGCCCGCCGGAACGTAACGGACACCTATGTTTTTGTAATGCTGCTGGGTTTTCCCCTGTTCACCGGCTTCAAGGGCTACGCCGCCGTTACCGTATCAAAATATCTGTTTTTCGTCATATGCACCGCCCTGTGGCTGACTGCAATCGCCGTGCTTACGCTCAAAGGCCGCCTGCCGCTCGGCTCCCCAAGCGCCGCGCAGATATGCGCTGTGTGCTTCATGGCCGTGTGCTGCCTGTCCGCCGCGCTGTCCCCCCACCGGCTCGACTGTATCATCGGTGCCGGCCGGTATGACGGGCTCGTCACGCTTTTGCTGTGCGCGTTGATATTTTCAGGAGTGTCCGCTTTCGGAAGCCTACGCCCCTGCCACACGCGGGCTTTCGCTCTGTCCTGTATGCTCTGCTGCTTCGTCGCGCTTCTCCAGCTTCTGGGCTTGGACCCGCTGTGGCTTTACCCCGGTGAGCTGAGCTACTACGACTCGCATATTCTTTTCAGTGGTGAGTTTCTCGGTACGGTCGGCAACGTGAACATGCTCTCCGCCCTGCTTTCGCTTGCCATTCCCCTGTTTTTCTCCCTTGCCGTCCTTACTTGGGATAAATATGCCCCGCTTTATAATATTCCTCTTTTTTTCTGTGTCCTCATTCTCTCTCTTTCAAGGGTTTCCGGCGGCATTTTAGCCGTCGCTATGTGCGCCGTGTTCGCTCCAGCCCTGCTTATACGGGACCTGCCCGGCCTTCGCCGAGCGCTGTGCTCCGCCGCCGTGTGCTTTCTTGCCGCGGCCGCAGCGTTGAGCTTCGGAGCCGAGCGCGGGCCTGACGGACCGCTGCTCTATCTGAACTTCGGTTGCTATACCCTCACCTGTCTAATTCTGTGCGCGCTGTGCCTTGCCGCCTCGCTGCTGCTGCGCATCGTCCATCGAGTTCCCTCCCCGCGTAAACTGCGCGGCAGCCTTGCCTGCGCGGGACTGGCGGTCCTTGCCGCCGTGTTGTGCGCAATATGGCTTTGGCCCGGCACGGACGGCACCGTCTACGAGCTGTCCCAAGCCATGCGCGGCCGTCTTGAGGACGACTTCGGCTCGTCGCGCATACTCATATGGCGCCGCGTCCTCGCGCTCGTGCCCGAAAGGCCTCTTCTCGGTGGAGGTCCCGGAACTCTCGCGCTTCGGCTTGAGCTGTCATTCTCCCGTTATGTGCCGGAGACCGGACAGACCCTGAGCAGCTTTGTCGACAACGCTCACAATGAGTATCTCCGCCTGCTTGCCGACACCGGAGCACTCGGGCTGCTGTCCTATCTGGCGTTGCTGCTGTGCGCACTTACGCGTTGCCTGCGTCGCGCTCAGGCAATGAATATCGCGCTTCTGCTGAGCCTTGCGTGCTATTGTATCCAGGATTTTTTCGGCCTTGGCCTTTGTCTGGTCTCACCGCTGTTCTGGATTTTACTCGGCCTGTCTCAGCGCACTTCACGGAACGGCGCTGAGACAGACTGCGGCAATACACCCTTTCAACCGGAGGACTAAATGGATAAGAAGAAAAAAAGGCTGTACATATCCGCGGCTGTGCTCCTGCTGCTGACGATTGTACTGATAATCACGCTGATATACAGCGTCCGCCACCGCGCCGAGCCGCAGGAAACCCCTTCTCCGGAGCCGACAGTGTCCGTCTCGACAGCTCCAAAGCCGTCCGCGCCGCCCACGCCCTCTCCCGATACCGTGGGGCCCGATATTCCCGCAATAACCCCGCCGGCCGTCACGGCTGTGAATCCCTCGTCCGGCTCAGACATAGTGCTTGTAACTGCGATGCCATCCACAAACAGCGACATAAACGCCCCCGTGTCAGGGGGCCGCGGAGGAAGCAATGGACAGTGAACTTATTTTAGAAAAAAACCGGCGCCAGGCTGTGCCGGACATCCTCAAGTGCCTCGGCTGTATCTGTGTCATAGTCATACACACCGCCTCCCAGAGCATGAGCGAGCTTTACATATACTCGTTTAACTGGGTGTGCGCCGTGTTCTGGGGCTGCCTGTGCCGCCCCGCGGTTCCCGTGTTCTTCATGGTCACCGGTGCTCTGCTTTTTGACCCGAACAAGAAGCTGACCGTCTGGCGCATATACGAACGCTATTTTCTGCGCATTCTGCTGTGTCTGCTTATCTGGGCCTTTGCATATCAGCTCTATTTCATCGCCGGCTACTGGATACTCTACCGCCAGTTCGACCCCTCATGGTTCGTTGACGCGGTCAAGAGTGTGCTGACCTTTGACCATCATCTGCACCTGTACTACCTGCAAATCCTGCTGGTGTTCTATATCTTTCTGCCGCTTCTGCGCATCTTTGCCGCTAACGCGGACCGCGCCACTCAGCGCTACGTGCTCATAGCATGGTTCGTCCTGGGCATCGTTTTCCCCTTCCTGTACAAATTTCAGCCCTTCTCCGGCATTGACGGCATCCCCGCGGAGTATCCCATGTCCATGACTTACGCTTCCTTCGGCTATGCACTCATGGGCTGGTATATGCGCAATTCGAATATCAGGCGCCGCGATTTTGGCCGCTGGCTGGCGGTTTTCGTTTCGGGCTTTGTCATAGTTTTCGTCGTCACCGTCGCGGTGTCGATGGTGCAGGGCCGGCTGTATCAGGATTTTCTTGACGGCTTTACGCCCGGCGTGGCGCTCATGGCCATCGGAGCTTATGGCAGCGTCTCCGCTCTGTTTTCTGGGCGCGACAGCACCTCTATGCCGAATGTGCTCCGGCTTTCTCAGGCATCCTTCTGCGTGTATCTGGTGCATCACTTTTTCATCATGCTACTTCGCACCTACCTGTACAGGGCATACACCTGGTTCTGCCTGCTCGTAATCCCCGCACAGGCCGCCGTCGTGCTGGCTGCGAGCCTGCTTGTCTATGTTATTCTAAAAAAAATTCCATGGGTAAAGGACCATCTCATCTGACGGAAGCTTGAAAGGGACCGCGTTAGCGGTCCCTTTCAAGCTTTTTTGTTGCATAAATTGCTGCTATAAAAACGGATTCAGGCTTTTATGGGTGAAAGGCGTATACAAATCCTACGCTTTGACTCGTTCAGCGCATAAATGCTCCCGCTGAGTTGAGCACAGAGGCCGAGTATAGAAACAGGACATCACAGTTGTCGTCAAACTCCGCCAGCCTCCCAAGCAGCGCCGGCGAAATATAACGTATATCTACCACCAGCACCTGCGAATACTCGCCCAGCAGCAGCGGCGCCATCGCGCTGCCAAAGGAATCGCGAAACAGCACAAGCTGCCTCCCGTTCCCCTGCTCGGGGTTATCTATCCGCAGCAGCGCCGCCGCGCCCTGCAAAAACACGTCGTAGGGGTCAATATTCCCGAAGTTCTCCTCGTCGTACACGCCTGAGCTCTCCCCCGTCTCGAAATTGAATACCTGAGACGAATCCGTCGCCGCGTCGGTGAGGTACACAAGCGTATCCGCCTCGCCTCCCAGAGCTGCCTGTCCGTAATAGGCGCCATAAAACGGGTACAGCTCGTGCCGCTCAAAGTCTCTATCTGACGCCGCACCGCGCCCCATGGCCTTGAGCAGCGCGTCCGCACAGGGGATTATCTGTGCCTGCGACCAGTGCGGGTCCGTGGCGTAGTAGTCACCCAGCTCCAGCGTACCCGTCAGGTCAATTTTCGTTATCCCTGCGTCCATACTACTTTCCACACTATCAAAAAGCGCGCCGTAATCCATACATGGATATCCATTCTCCTTCGCGGCGTAATAGTTTTTGTCCGGTATCACCGCCCAGTACGCCCGCGCGTTCGTACCGGCAAAGTACTGCGAGTACACGGCGTTTATGCGCGCAACCGCGTCGCTCACCGCATTTTCGCTCAGCACTCCGTCAAGCTTGTAAAGGCCATTGCCCACACGGTAATAGCCGCCGTTGTCCATCTGGCGCAGCGCACCGGTTCTCCACAGCGCGCTGACGCGCCGGAAGCCGTCCCGAGCGGGGTACTGGTCGAGCAGATAGTCCTCAAGGTAAGCAAAATAGTCCTGCAGGCTGTAATCGGTCCTCCCTGCCCTTCGTTCGTCAAAGCTCTCCAGCTGCGTGAGCTGCCTCCGCTCGGTACGCGAATTTTCCACGTCCGGCAGCAAAACCGACCATACCGGCATCGCGCACAGGAACATGAAAAACACCGTCAGCAAAGCGATGTTTTTCGCTTTCCTATCCTTCATTTCTACGCCCTCCTCTCAAAATCTGAAATACAAAAACGGATTAAATGAGCCGTCCACAACGCAGCCCGTCACAAGCGCAAGCAGCGCGATGCAGCCCAGTGGCTCAAACGCGCACAGGAGCGCGTCCCCCCAGCGCATTGAGCGCAGCCTTTCCGCCAGCTTCTTCATAAGCGGCGTGGACAACACGGCTGCGAGCAGGAGTGTAAAGCCGTAGCTACGCAGCAGGTAAAGGCTCTGAGTATCCGCCACCCCCGACGTGCCAAGGCCGAACATACATCTAATCGCCGTGACGGCCCGCGGCATGTCCGCCGCGTTGAAAATCACAAAGCTCAGGTTGACGAAAAACAGCACGTAAACACTGCGCATCGCTGCCGGAGCGCTGCGCAGGAGCTCTCCGAAGCCGCTCTTTTCCAGCAGCAGAAGCAGCGCAAACATGAGACCCCAGACGATGAAATTCCACTGCGCCCCGTGCCAGAAGCCGGTCAGCAGCCAGACAACAAGCACGTTGCGGAACCATTTGAGCTTTGATACACGGTTTCCGCCGAGCGGAATGTAGACGTAGTCGCGAAACCAGGTACCCAGCGACATGTGCCAGCGCCGCCAAAACTCGCTGATGCTCTGCGAGATATAGGGGTAATCAAAATTTTCACAGAAATGGAAACCGAAGATACGCCCTAATCCAATCGCCATATCGCTGTATCCGGAAAAATCGAAATAAATCTGCAAGGTGAACGCGAGGCTTTTTAGCCAGTACAACAGCACTGTCGGCTCTCCCGCCGCCTCGCCGAGCTGGGCAAGCGTGTTTGCAATCAGCACCTTTTTCCCCAAGCCCAGGCAGAAACGCCGTACACCACACGCCGCCTCCTCAAGACCGTGCCGCCTCCGCTCAAGCTCGCCCTGCACTGTCTGATAGCGCACTATCGGCCCCGCGATAAGCTGTGGAAACAACGTGACGTACATGAAGAAATTCAGCGGATTTTTCTGCACCTCGGCCTCGCCGCGGTATACGTCCACGGCGTAGGAGAGAATCTGGAAGGTATAAAAGCTTATGCCAATCGGCATCACAAGACCCGTGAGCGGAATATGCGCGCCTGTCACAGCGTTGACATTCGTGATAAAAAAGTCGCTGTACTTGAAAATCAGCAGCGCCCCCACGCTCACGGCAATACAGCTTGTCAGCAGGGCCTTTGCCCCTGGCCTGCCCGCACACCGGCGGCGGTCAATGAGCAGGGCGTGCAGCCAGCCTGAGAACGCAGAGAGCAGCATCACCACGATGTAAACCGGCTCCCCCCAGAAATAGAAAACAAGGCTGGCCAGAAGCAGAACAATATTCTTCCCACGACCCGGCGCCAGAAAATAAGCCAGCACCGTCAGCGGCAGAAACCAGTTGAGAAAGCTTATACTCGGAAACAGCATGTGTTGTCCCCCTTAGAAATTGAAGGCCGCAGAGCGGCCTTCAACTAATTTTTATCCCATGACCTGCGCAAACGCCTCGGTGAGCGTATCGGCAGAGGCGGCATCGCTCATAATGAACATGACCGTATTGCCTGACACAACCGTCTGCACACTGTCGGCACAGACACATATCCATTTGGCAGGGTCAGCATTTTCCTTTATGTCGCTTGCAAATGCCTCGGCGTCCGCTCCATCGGGAAGGCGGAAAATCACCATCACGAAGGCTATAGAGCCCATCATCGGCCCGTAGCCCATCGCCTCAGTAAACTCGCCGCTAAAGCCCTCGTAGCCTATTACATAGGGCGCGTCCTCCTTCGACACCTCGTAGGACTCAAAGAAGGGACCACCGTCAAACCCAGATACCTCAACCATCTTGTCAACTATCTCCTGAAGCGAGAGAGCTCCGGTTTCCGGCGCAGGAGAGGGGTCAGGTGCGGGTGCCGGCTCGGGAGCCGGTGTTGGGGAAGGGGTCTGAGCAGGTGTCGGCGCCGGTGTGGGATCCGGCGTGGGTTCGGGTTCGGGCTCCTCGCTCGGCTCAGGCTCCGGTGTGGCCGTCGGCTTCGGAGTCGCGGGCACGGGCGTCGGCTCAGGGGTGGGCTGTGCGCTCGCCTCCGGAGTCGGGTCCGGCTCGGTGGTGTTCTTGTTGCCGCATGCTGCCATGGAAAGCAGCATGGACAGTGCCAAAATAAGCGTTGCAATTCTTTTCATGTTGTTCTCCTTTTGCTGTGTTTGATAGAGAAGGCTCGGTCCTTCAAAATGCCTCAGACATTGTACCACATGACTGAGTACATGTCCAGATTAACTTTCTCTATTGTTTTTCAGCTAATTTTTATTGTTTTTCAATAAATTTATATTGACATTCATTTCCGGCTATGCTATTATTCGGTCAAACGGAGGTGCTGAAAATGAATGGAAAAACCCTTGCCAGGTTCACAAAGTATCTGCTGGATTTCATGTTCTGGTCCGGTCTTACGCTGACAGCGTCGCTGCCCTGGCTGTTTCGCTTCGCAGGAAGGTTTTACCCGAATTTAGCCAATTATTATGCTTTTAACGTAGTGCTGTTCATGCTCTCGGGCGCGGGCGCGGTGCTGATAATTTTTGAGCTGCGGCGCATGTTCAAAACCGTACTGCGGGACGACTGCTTTGTGCGCGAAAACGTGCTGAGTCTGCGGCGCATGGGCTTTTGTTCCCTCGCCGTCGCGGCGATTACAGCGGCGCGTACTTTGATTATCTTCACGCCCGCGACGCTTGTGATTGTGCTGGTATTCTTCATCGCGGCGCTTTTCTCCTTCGTGCTCGCCGGCGTTTTCGACAAAGCCGTGAGCTACAAGCTGGAAAACGACCTGACGATATGAGGTAAGGAGATGATAGTTGTGAATCTTGACGTTATGATGGCACGGCGCAAAATAGGCGTGGGCGAGCTGGCCGAAAAGGTTGGGCTGACGATGGCCAACCTCTCCATTCTGAAAAACAACAAGGCCAAAGCCGTGCGTTTTTCTACGCTTGAGGCGCTGTGCCGAGCGCTGGACTGTCAGCCGGGCGACCTTTTAGCCTGGGAGGACGACGAAAAGGAGGAACAGACATGAGCGATAAAACCCCCGAACCCCTCAGTGCCGGCGGAGCTCCCAGCCCCGCTCCGGAAGCAGCCCCGCTCTGGTCCGAGCCATCTGAGAGCGCGGCGCACCGCGCCATGATGGCACAGCCGCGCAAATATCTGCTCTGCTCTGCGGTCTGCGGCCTTTCCTGCGCGTTCCTGTATTGTGACGCAAGGGCGGGCATAAATGTTCCCGTTTTTTCTTTACTTTTTCTCGCCTGCGCAATTTTCTGTCTCCAAGCCATGGGGATTTACTCTCGTGCGCGCGTTCTGCCGCCCGCTGCGGGCATACTGCTGCTCAGCCTGTCCACGGCCATGACGGCAAATTACAGCGTTCAGCTTATAAACTGCACGGGCATAGTCCTGCTCACGGCGATGCTCCTGCTGCGCAGCTTCTGCCAGACAGGGCGCTGGCAGTTCGGGAAATACTTCTCCGCCTTTTTCGGCCTCATTTTCACGGCGCTTTCCCGTCTGCCGGACCCTGTGCGGTGCCTGTGCACAATACGGCGTGCCGACAGCGAAGCCGGGCACGGTACAGGACTGCATGTTCTGCTGGGACTGGCGGTGAGCCTGCCGCTTGCTTTCGTGGTGGTGGCGCTGCTGGCGTCCGCAGACAGGGTATTCGGGATGCTGGTTGAGCGAGCGCTTTATTTTGACCTTAGCAGCGGGGTGGTAACAATCTTCGAGGCGCTGTGGCTGTTCCTGCTCGGCTTTCTCGGGTTGTTCTGCGCGCTGGCGGGACAGGCGCAGTCGCCCGTGGACTCGGCCGTTAAGGCGACGAAGCGGCGGGAACCGGTGACGGCGATAACCTTCGTGTCCGTACTCGCGGCTATATACATCGTTTTCTGCTCAGTGCAAATAATCTGCCTGTTCCTGCGCTCCGGACTGCCGGAGGGCTTCACCTACGCCGGCTACGCGCGTCAGGGCTTTTTCCAGCTTTTGTTCGTCAGCCTGCTCAACGCTGCGCTGGTGGTATTCTGCTCTTGGAAATTCCGCCCCAGCCGTATTCTTCGGGTGATGCTGACGCTCGTGAGCGCGTGTACCTACATTCTGATTGCTTCCTCTGCCTACCGAATGCTGATGTACGTAAATGTGTACGGACTTACCTTCCTGCGCATCCTGGTGCTGTGGTTCTTAGGTGTGCTGGCAATTTTGATGTCCGGCATAGTCGTGAGCCTTTACCGACGGGGCTGGAACCTTTTTCGCTTCACCTGCTGTGTTTGTCTGAGCTTATGGCTGGTGTTCTCCTTTGCAAAGCCTGACAGGATAGCGGCACGGTACAACCTCTTGCGCTTCGGTATGACGGACGACATAGTCTGCCTGACGCTCTACGAGCTGTCGCTCGATGCCGTGCCGGTGATGGCCGGCTGCGATTACGACGGCGTTTACTCCGAGGAGTGGAGGGGCTACCTGCAATACTCCGTCCCCCGCGAGCTCGACTGGCACGGCGTGCGCGGCTTCAACTCAGCGGTCTGGGAAGCGGCAAGAGCCGCTGAGAATGCGTGACAAGTGCTCTTGGCAAAAAAAGAGATTAATGTTATCATTGGACATGAGGGTTAAAATGTTGCTGTACAGTCTGTTTTTCGGCCTGTTGGCCTGGGCTATTGACGGTGCTGGTGAAAAAATCCGCGGCGGCACAGGCAGGTTTATCGGCACTATAGACGCCGTGGTTTACTGAATCATCACAATGCTTGCAGTAACACCGATGCTCAATTCCATCGCCCTGCTCCGGCAGGACGCGAACCAATGAGGAGGAAAACGCTATGGTAAACTACGTCAATCAGGAAGCTTTTTTTGACTGGTACGACTCGGTGAGTAAAGCCGCACACACTGACAAGTCCACGCTGCTCAGCGAGCTGTTTAACCGCTACTGCCAGACAGGCGAAGAGCACTACACCCTGTCGGCGGCGCAGACAAAAAGCGGTCAGGAGGAGAGTTTTTCATTCCGCTTTGAAAACATTGGCTGCTGCGGCGCGAGTACTGTGTTTATATACTTTTGACTTCAAAGGAAAAGAAACAGGAGGACATAGTCCTCCTGTTTCCTTCTTGTTGAGAATATATTCCACGCTCCCGGCCGCGTGTCCCACAAAGTCTGCGGCACTTCTGTTTTCGGCCCTCTTTCATGTGTTCGCGCACTGCATACAGCGGCGGACTTCGTCTCCTATCTCTGTGGTCTTCAGCTCATGCACGCGCTCAGCGTCAATTACCTCTAAAATATCCATATACACATCGGTTCGCCGCCAGGGAGCATTTTTAGCTATGTTCTCAGTGTCCCGCACAACCATCACCACAACGGGCACCTTCGCTTTCTGTGCAATCTTGAACGCACCGTTACGGAATGGCAACAGCTCATCCGACGTATTTCTCTTGCCCTCAGGATAGATAAAAAAAGATGTCACGTCGTTTTTCACAAGTTCCGCTGCCGCCAATATTGTCTTGAGTGCCGCGCGGTCGTTCTCCCTGTCTATCGGCAGGCAGCATATCTTATGAACAAAGCGCCCTATGAAGGGTATGCGCAGAATTGACGGCTTGGCCACGAAAGCCAAATCGTATTTTCTCATAGCCCATATTGCGAGCACGGGGTCAAAGCCTGAGCGGTGGTTGCTCACCATCAGCCATCTCCCCTGCGGTATCTTCTCCTCACCGCTGATATGTATACGGACGTTGGCAAAGGCTATGAGCACTCCAAGCACATACTTTGAAAACGCGCAGTAAAACCCGCTGTGTGTTTTCTGCGGCTTGCTCGGGTCGATAAACAACGACAAAACCGCGATTATGATCAGAAACAGCACCAACGCCGCCAAGAAGAATGCCGCAAACCAGACCGCAAACATCAAAATCAGCGTTGCCCCCGCGTATCCGCAGGCCAGGCACACCACGACGCTCAACACAGCGCCGAGACACATAAATGGCAGCAGTACAAGCATTTTTATTTACTCCAGAATCTGACTTTCTTCTTTCTCGACTCTCTCCTTATTTCCCCATCTGTTTCCCCCGTGGGCTCGTCCCCTCTGCCAGTCTCCTCACCGCCCTCCGGCACAGCTTCGTGTGCGTCATTGCCCTCCGTTTCTTCAAAATCGTCCGCACCCGCGGCTTCCTCCGGCTCCGATTCCGCACCTTGCCCCGCTTCGGTGTCGCCGTCCTCCGGCTCCGCATTGTCCTGTTCGGTTTTTTCAACGGATTCAAGACTTATTCCTGAATCGACTATATTCGGCTCGCCGGTGGCCCCTGCCATGATATCTATGCTTCCGTCGCCGTCCCAGTCTGCCATGACCGCATCGGGCTCTCCGTCACCGTCGAAATCTACAGTGTATACGCTGCGGGTATCCATGGGCTTAACCCTTGTGATTATATCCTCTGCCAGTCTTTTAATTTCGGCTCTCTTGACGTAGGAAATTACCCCACCGGCCACTGCTGCCGCGGCCGCTCCTATAAGCAGCACAGTTCCAAGTCCGTGTTTTTTTGCCATAGTAATTCCTCCTGTAAAATGTGTACAATAGGTATTAATTGTACATGTATTTACTCAAATATTTCTTAATTTTGATATGTAATTTATTATAGCAGAGTTTTTCTGGATAATCAATCATATCATCACGGTTTCTGCGATTCGTAAAGTAAAATTTCTCTTGACAGGGAAAAAGAATAAGCATCAACTGATGCTCATTCTTCATTATTTATTTCAGTTCTTTCGGTTATATTTGTTTGCTTTGTTATATCTGAATTTTCTGTATTGTTATAAGTCTGACACAAAAGTTTTAGCCCGCCAGCACCATAAATGCTGGCGCAAACAAACAGTGCTCCGCCTAATGCACAATATCATGCAAAGTATATACCGTTGATAATGTAAATCATATCGCTTCGTCGTCTTCCTCTACCGAATACTCCATCAAATCCTCCACCCGGCAGCCCAGGACATTGGCCATAGCCAGCACGGTCTGGCCAGATGCCTTGTTGATATCCTTGGTTTTTAATTCATACTGTTGCAACGTTCTCAGGTTCACACCTGATTTCTCCGCCAGCTCCTTTTGGGAGTAGCCGCACCGTTTCCGTTGTTGCTGCAGCTTGGCCTGTGCGTTTTTCCTGCGGATAATGGCGTTCACGGTATCGACGAACTTCTCCTCGGCAGCCTCGTGCAAGGTGTTATACAGCTTCCTGACCTCAAGCATGGAAATGTTGTCGTGGATATCCTTAGAAATCGCTTCTCATGTCTGGTTTTGCTTCCGCCCTCCGTAATAACAGACAGGTAATGCGGGTTCAGGAGCATGAGGTGAAACGCCTCGCTGCTTATCCTGCTGCGGAAAAAGCTTCCGACGCACACGCGGTGCAGGCGCGTCTGGGCCTCATCAGCGCGCAGCTCGTCAAGCTCCACACCGTAGGCGAAGCAGTTGTTGCCCTGGGCTATCTGCCGCAGGGCTTTCCCGCAGCCGCAGCAGGGGTCGAACACGTTTGTCGTCACGCCCTCCGGAAACTGTATCCCCCGAAGGATATGGGCGATATTGTCCGGGTCGGTTGGGTAGTAGCCCATCCTCACGCGGTTCATCAGGCGGCCTATTACCTGAGCGTTTACCGTGTCCTGAGCCTCGGGCAGCTTCTGGGCGAAGCTGCACAGCACGCCGCACACGGGCTTATACGCGCGGCTCATAAGGTTAAAGCCAGAGAGCCCCTCGTATAGCTTTCCGGCTGTCGAGGCCAGCGCGTCGTCATCTGTTTCCAGCAGCGCAAGCTGAGCGTCACGCAGAGCCGAAAGGATACGCTCTTGCGTCCTTTGAAGCTCCAGATAGCATTCCTGCGCGCGGGGAAGATTGCCCTCCCTGTACTTTTCCACATTGCTCCGGTTGGTCAAAAGCTCGGCGCAGCCTTTGGAGAGCGTCTTGCGGGCCGCGCTCAGCTTCTCCAGCACGAAAAGCCGTTCGGCGCTCTCAGGCAGCGCGCTCATAGTCCACGTCCCTTCGCAGAGAAAGCTGGCATTCCAGCAGCTTCTCATAGCTCATGTTTGCCAGCTCCGTGCGGCTGATACTGCGGTTGTAGCCCCCGCGGTGGTCTTTGAGATTGCGCACGCTCCGGTAGAGCAGCACGTTTTGTCCGAAGCTGAACTGTTCGATGCAGATATGTATGCCGCCATTTTACCACATACCGGTGAGTTAACACTCTCCGGAAACGGCGATGCCTCCGGCGTTGGCCGTAACGGCAGCGTCATGCCGGCCAAGGTCCTTTGCCAGCGCCCGAAGAAAGGTCTTTCCGACATTCAGAAATACCTTTTTATCCCCTTTTGGGCCGGACTCACGCTCTCCCCAGATATACCCGAGGTCATGTCCGAGCAGCTCGGCGAAGCGGCGTATATTGTTTTCCTGTGATTTGAATGACATCTTTTGTTCCTCCAATTTTTATATTTTCCTTGTCTTATGCCGCTTCAGGCATAAAAGTATCCGTTCCTAAATCCAGAACAGGGGCGTTTTCCTCCGGCGTGCCGGGTATTATTTGAAGCGTGTAGCCCTGCTCGCGCAGCAGCTTGAACATTCCCTGTATCCGTTTCAGCTCGAAATTGTCGTCGGGCTTCTCGGCGGACGCGGCTCTTGCCGCCTGCTCCGCCATGATTTTCTTTACCGTTTTGGCAATTTACTCACGGAGATGACCGTCTCCGCCGTCGTTGTGGTTGTCATCACTGCCGTCCTCAGAGCTGCTTTTTGCGTCTTTGTCCTGCGCCTTCGGCGCGGTCAGCCTTGACCAGAGGGAACGCAGCTCTGAAGCAAGCATCAGTCCGAACATGCTGCCCTTTTCGCTCCCAGGTTCACAACCTCCTCAGCGTCCAATTCATCTATCTCGCTGACGGAAACCGTCAGCTTGCCCGCCTTTACATATTGTGCAGACAAAAAGACAGATACCGCTGCACTCTTGCTGGCAATCAGTTCCATGGTCTGCGCCTGATGGGCGATTAAACGCCTGCAAATGACGGAGCCGCACTCAAGCTCACGCACACGAATATCTCCCGCATGGACCGACTGCGCTTTCACCACGCCGTCGCCGCTGACGGTCTTTGCGGAAATGCCGCTGGCAACCTTCACGCAGCCATTGACGATAATGTACTCAGTCTCCAGGCTTTCATAGCACACGGTTTCTCCTTTGGGTATTTAAATGCTTTTCATTTAGTTCTCCTTCCTTTAATCAGGCCGCGCCCCGTATTCCTTCGGAAACACGCGCGGTAAGTATCAGAGCCTTCATCGTCGCTGAGCGCCAGACGTATACCGTCTATACACCACACATGCTTTCCTTCAAAGCGGATACCGGAGGCCGCGTGCCTGCTCTCGCCAGAGCCGTTTGCGTAACGGACCTGTTTCACTCTCTCATAGAGCGTGTTTGCCACAGCAGTATAATGCTCCGTTGGCTCCACTGTAGGAAATTCCGGGTACAGCGCCGTGTCATAAACAGGGAACTCCTCGCCGGCGCTCTCGATCACGAGATGCGGGTCTATCTCGATGTGCGTCCCTCCGCAGGAAACCCTTGCGGTGATGCTTGGAAAGAAGCGGTCAAGATTTCCCATGACAATATACAGACGAGTTGCTTTTTCGTCCTTATCATCGACGGGCGAAAGCTTTGCCGGCATACTGTTGTGGGAATGGACGTCAGCGTACAGCAGGCAAATAAGCTTGTCCGGCGCCCTGGCCGCTTCCACGCTGGGGAACACGCCCTTGTAATCGGGCAGTGTTCCCTTGCTCTTGGCGACGACAGTAGGGATAACGAGGCAGTCCGGTTCCTTGATTTTGCCCTTTTTGAGCGCGTCCAGAAATGCCTTGGGCTTTTCGATCTCCTCCTTCAGCTTTGCGATAGTCGTTTCCTTGGGATTAGCCACGGACTTTGTTACTTCGCCGTACTTGATCTTCCATGAGACGGTCTTTCCCTCCTCCAGCTCGGGGAAACAGTCAGCCTTTCTGATGCGCAGCTCCTAAAAGGTCTGGGAAGCATCCTCCATGTCACCAGCCAATCCAAATGCTCTGCTCAAATTTTCATCTATTGCTTTGTGCGCCTTCCGTTTCTTTTTGGAGGCAAAAAGACCGTAACGCCTCATAAGGCAATTACGGTCTTTCGTGGTCCTGTATAGTATTTTGGTGTTTCACGGTCCGCTGCGGAAGGCAGAAGGGCGCACTTCACCCTCTTACCCTTTTATCCTCCCTAATATGCTCCTCCCTGAAATACAGGTACATTATACCCGATGTTATTTGCGGCTGTAAACTTGCGGTTTCCTCAAGAGCGGGAGTGCGATGGCTATTTCAGTTACAATAACCTAAGCACATAGAAGCGTATTTTTCCAATTTCTGCTTAATTCTGAAAAAAACAGACGATATAATATATGAAAATATGAAAGCATTAAGTCCAAGCTGCACTGTTTGAAAGCAACTTTCCTCCGGTGGGAATACATGGGAGGCTGCCGCATCCGTGCTGATAGGGCCTTAAAGCGTATGAGGATATTATCAGCCAGATTGGATTACCCGTTCCGGCTGAAATTTTATTATGAAAGGTAGGACGAAAAAATGCCGTTTCCACTCCCTCACATCCGACTCGATTTGACCGAAGATACCCCCACCAAGGTAGACGTAGCGGAGCTGCGCAAGGAGCTGCACGCGATTGGCCTCACCTGCTCGGACACGACGCTTGAAAACCTTGCAAAAAGCAAGGCGGAGGTCCTGAAACTAATCCCCGACGGAGAATATCAGGGCTTCCAGTTTTACCGCAACGCGGACAGTCAGCAGATAGCTGAGCACCTGAAAAACGACGGAGTGCTTACGTCCATCGATCAGGTTATTTTGCAGGATGAATCGCTGCACGCGGAGTGGAAGCCCAGGGGTACTGTCCCGATGTCCGGTGAGCTGTACACTGTCGGACGTCCTGAACATTTTGACTACCTCCAGAAAAATTACCTGACTTTCTCTGGACAGGTCTCAAGCGAGAATTATAACAACAACGAAACCACTGTTAACGCAATAAAAGATATCTTCGTAAGGATAGCCAGCAACATCTGCTCCGCAGTCGTCACGGGGCTCGACAAGCCGTTGATGGAGGCGTCGCTGGCCAGAATTCTCGACCCAGTACCCGAAACGGCGACGGATTATGACAGCGGCTTGAAAAACCGCTCCATTCTGCTGGTTTCGGGTTACGACAAGGAAACCGGTGAGGCAGAAGGTGTCGGCGTTATCAATGTTGAGTACAGGCTCATAATAAAGAATTACAAGGACAAAAAGACACGGCGTAACGAATCATCTCTCAGCGTCACTGTGAGAGCGGCTACATACACCGACCCGAAGGAACTGGAGGCCGAGATAAATTTCCTGAAGACCAGCTTTAAAACCCTTTTATTCGTGCCGAAGGGTATACCCGTCCCAGAAAGCCGGGTTACGGTTTATGATGAGCTGCCTCCGGCGAACAGCGACACCTTTATCCACTCCCTCCCCCTGGAGCAGACCGAAAACGACATTATTCCCGTGATGGTGCTTTACGGACCGGACCTTCAGGATGTGGGCTTCATTGACAACACCGATTCAAAGAGCACGGTCACCTATTCGGTAAGCGTAACCAGCGGTTTTTCCGCCTCCTTTGGCACAAAGCTCGCCACCGGCATAAAAATGACCGCCGACGCAGGCATCGTCAAGTCCGAGATAAGCGTCAACATTGAGGTCTCGTTCACCGAGCAGTGGAACGAGTCCCATACGGAGACGGTCAGCTATTCCGTGCCTGGGGGCGCCAAGGCTTATTTGTACCAGGGATATTTCCAGTGCGCGGTGTTGAAGTACAACGCCAGGACGATGGAATACCTGTACGAGGACACCTGTACCTTCAACAGCAACGTGATAAAGACCACGGAAAATCCCATTGACAGCAACGCCGTTATCCGTTACGAGCAGCTTAAGGCCACGGGGAAGAAGGCCCTGTGGGAGACGATAGGCGGCTCTCTCAGGTGACGACGAAAGCCGTATTTCACATGAGCGCTTTTGCGTGCAGTTAAAAAAACAGGCCCTGATGCTCGAAAGGGCATCAGGGCTTTGAATAGTGGCGCGAATGAAGGGTCAATATGAATAAATGCTTTCACTCAACCGGCAGGCCGTTGACCTCAAGGCCCTCTCCGATTGGTATCAGAAGATACTTTTTCCCGTCTATTACTCGAGTTTCCGCTATGTAGCTGCGCTCCGGCTCGACAGATACCGTTGCGTCCGCAGTTTTTATCTCAAAGTGCCTGTTGTCTATAAGATTGTCGGGACTGAGAACCGCGCCCTCCCCGAACTGCCGTGTGCAGCTCTCGCAGAAGGCTTTCACCTGCTCCTCCTCTGCGCCACAGTCCGCGAGAATGCTGCCTACCTCCTTGGCTGTCACATACAAAGGCTCAGGGTCCCTGCTCTCCCTGTGCTGCTCGATGCGCTCGCTCAGCTGCCCATGGACAGCCTGCACAACCTCTAAGCTGCACGAGCCCTCCAGCGCCTCGCTGAGAGCGGTCTGAAACGCCTCTCTCTGCTCCGCGGCGGACATGGGCGGCTCAGTGTGGAAGATGGCGTCCAAAAATTCCTGGTGCAGCTCGTCTGCCTTGCGGGAATAGGCCAGAGCGTTGTGTATATTGGCTCTCCGGTCGTCGAAGGCAGGGAACATGAAGCCCAGCTCCGGCGGGGCTACGATCTGGCTGGGTACGCAGTTGTGGAACTCGTTTTCACCCGGGCAATAGCCCAGCTCGAGCTTCCCGTCCTTCACGGGGCAGACACAGCAGACGATATATGAGAACACCTGGTCGGAGGCGTCCGCGTCAACGGCGCCGTCCTTGCCGCGGTATGGCACGTCGTAGGCGTCGTGGGCCAGCAGTATCAGGTAGTTACTGTCTCCCATGTCCAGCGTTTCTATGACTTTCCGGTAAAACTCCTGCCGTATTTCTCCGTCCTTCAGGCACGACTCCCGCAGTGCCATGAGCCTGCGGTGCTCCTCGCTGTCCATCACCTGACTTGTGGAAAATACGATGTCGATAAGGTTTTTCCCCAGTGTACCGGACAGGGTCTTTTTCAGAAGCTCAAGATATTTCTCTGCCTCCTCCGCCGGCATAACGCCGAGGGATTCGTCGATGTAGGATATGACCTCTTTATTGCCGTTGACATAGCAGCCGTAGATACGGCTTATGGCGCACCTGTCCGCCTTGAAGCGGCGGCGCAGCTCCGATATTTCTTTCTGATTCATTGGGTACCTCGCTTTTGTAGATGTTATTGTCCGCCGCTCAGCAGAGCGGCGGCTTTTATTGTAACGGAATGTTGATTAAAAAGCAAGAGCGCAGGGGTGCGCGTCATTCGAGTAATAAACAAGTCTGGGAACCTGTTGCCAGATCCCCAGACTGAAATTTTTTCTGATTTTTATATGCTCTGTCCAGCCTGCAATTTCTTCACTTCTTCCAAAGGCAGGCCAACATATTCCGCAATCTTTTCAAGTGCAAGCGTTCCATCAGCTAACATTCGCTCTGCGGTTGCTTTCATACTCTCGCGCTTGCCTTGCCTCATTCCTTCTTGCAAGGATTCATTTCTCATATCTTCCATGACTTTACACATAATTGCAACCCCTTCCTTACTCGTCTTGAAGAATCCAACTCGTTCTGCCAGCACATCATAGTACATATCCGCCGGATCTGTGCAGGAAAAATCGTGCATCAGCCTTCCGATCGGCGTTTCGTCCCGATATGCTCCGTTCACATACAGGATATGCGAACCGTCGTCAAAGCTCTCGCCGGTATCAAAGATATATCTGCCGATACGGTACAGTGGTTTGCCCTTGCCGATTACGTCATGCTCGGTGATAAACACCACATAGGTCTCAGGCAGCTCATCAAAATCTTCGCCCTTTTCATCGTGCGTGGCAATTCTGCGCAGCTCAGCTGTTGATACAGCTTTTATGTTTTAAGGCTTACAAATTCTGCCGGTGTCATAATTGCAGGATTTTTTATACCAGACTCAAGAAAATCCTTATCTCCGGTAAGAAGCACATCCGCCTGTGCTTCGATGGCCGCCCTCAGAATAGGTCGGTCCTTTATGTCACGAATTAGGGATTCCTCGTTTAACTCATCCAATGGGGTGGCCACCAATTCCAATGTCAAAAGAGCCACGGACAGGAACCTGTCCAGCGCAGCCAAACGGCTTGGGAATTTCTTGTTGAAAATCCGCTTCAGCTCGTCTACATTCTGTTCACAAATCAGTCCCCGATTAGGATAAGATGCTGCTTTCTGATACGCTTGACTTGGTACTCCCCCTGGATTAAGAGCTGCGGAAATGAGGACATTGGTATCAATCAACACCCTCATATATTGTTATCCCCGTCCCGAAGCTCTTTAACCAGGGCCATCACATCGTCCTCCGAAACAAGACCTGTGCGTTCCGCCTCTCCTTGCATCTCACTCTGAAGCATTTGCATAGCATAGACTGCCGAGTTTACAAGGCGCACATTTTTCCCTTCGACAATAAAAGAAACACGATCCCCTCTTGTCACCCCAAGTACCTCACGTACGTCTTTAGGAATGGTGATCTGTCCTTTCGACATAACCTTGGCATTATCAACGAAAGCGTTTACTTGCACCGCTTATGCACCTCCTTGTCTTACGTCAAAATAGGGATTTCCCTACTTTTCATTATATGCGGATACACATTAAAAATCAACCGCAAAACACAGAAAATCTCTCCATATCTGCAAATCAGCAGTGGAGTCCTTTACAAGACTCCGCCGCCGATTAAGCTTATACCCTGTCGCTGACAAGGGAGCGCACAATTTCCTCCCCCATCAGCTCCGACGTGCGGTAGATTTTCCGGCAGAAGGATTTCAGACTGAACTCCCAGCCAGGGCTGCCGGCGTCGAGGAGGACGCCGGTTACGGAAAACCCGTTTTCCGCCTGAGCTGTACGGAGCTGTTCCGCAAACGCCTCCGGCAACTCACAGTCTCCGTCAGTTATAAACACCACATCTGCATTCTCGAAGCCGTCCTCGCACATGAGCCGAACGGCTTCCTTCAATGGTGTCTCAAAGTCCGTGCCTCCTCCGAGGAAACACTCCGCCGCGTCCAGCTTGTCCTGTGCCGAATAGCTTCCAGGTCGGAATATATCCGTGTGGAAGCTGCTCGGACCGGAGAAGTGGATCAGAGCGAAGCTGCGCTTGCTGTCCGCCGCTATATCCAGCAGCGTCAGCGCCACAGCTTTGCCCCACGCGGCGGCGTCTCCGGCGGTTGAGTGGGATTCATCAAGGCAGACGATTACATCGCCCATGCCCTTGTAAATAGGCTCTCTGCGCCGGTACTGCTTGAGCTGCTTTCTCTGGTATTTACGCAGAAACAGCGGCATAGTTAGCGGCGAGGCGAGCATGGCGAGCTCAGACGTCAGCGCCCGTGACAGGTCGGTGCCCAGCTCAAGGGAGTATTTCTCGCCGCGGCCGTAGGCGTAGCCGTTTCGTTTGCCCTCAGCGAATATTTCCCTGAAGCGTCCGAGATAGCGGGCAATAGTCTTCAAATTCGGATTGTCCCGAACATGGGCCAGCAATGCTGCGTTAGCCTCGTTGCGCTCCATATTTCCGGGCTCGTTGCTCCAGCCGCCTATAATGGCCTGCACTTCCTCCGCCTTGTCCGCGGCGGCTTTGACCGCACCGGTAATGGCCGTCGCTATAGCGTCCTTATGCTGGGCGGCAGCGGCGTCTATCATCTTACTGACGGCCTCCACCTGACGCCGCTTGCTTTCAGCTTTGTTCGCGGCGTCAACAGCGACCTGTTCCAGCGTCTCGTTGCACTCTTTGGATTGGCGCAGCCGCTCTAAAAGGCCGTACAGCTCCCGCTCGGCGGACTGCTCCGCCTTTTGCAGCTTCTCCAGCGTGTTCATGGCTCCTTTATCTCCGCCAAAGTCCGAGAGAAGTTGATCCAGCTCACCGGCAGTCCGAGAAACAAACTCCGATGCCGCTTCATAAGCCGGCAGATCGCGGCCCTCGCATATATTTTTTATGGTGGGGTAGTCCTCGCCCTGCATGATATGGTCGAGGATTTTACTGTTGAATTTCTGTGCCGTACCGGAAAGCTCGCTTTGCTCTCTCCGCCGCGGCATAAGAGAATAGAACGCCTGATAGACGTCGCGGGAAAGGGCAGGGAAGGTATTCAGCTTTTCGCCGGCACCGGCCTCAAGCTCATCCATCACGGCGTCGCCCGCGCGAATGTCACTGTAAATGCTGTCCTCTAACTTCGTGGAGCGAAGAACACGGTCCGTCTGCTTTGGCGTGTCCCCTCGGTCTGATAATGCGCCCCACGGGGAGCGCATAACGTCCTTAAAAGTACGGTATGTTCCTCTCATTGTGTATCACCGTCCTTATCAAAAGACTTGAACCATGCCAGTAAAATTTCCTTTGCCTGTTTCAGGTCATAACGCAGCTCGGGAAATTCCCTCTGCAAATACGGGGAAGCGCCATACATATTTGTCTTGCCACTGTTGCGGAGCTTTTCAAGGTATCTGAAATACTTGTCCATTACAATCCTCCATGTTGTTTAGTCGAAATCCGTCCCGATGCGCTCACGCGGCCTCCATCTCCCATGACATCCTGAGTATTTCACGCGGGCTGATGACATAGCCATTTGAGCGCGCACGCTTTTTCATGAAGATCAGGCCGTTTTCCGTACAGCAAGGCCTGCCTTCCATGCCCATATATCTGCATTTCATGCCTTCAAGCCCTTTTGAGAGCTCCGCTGCCTCACGGTTGATTTTTTCATCAAAGAAGCGCGTTTTGTGCTGTACCACGACGGAGAGGTTATCCACCTCTGAAAAATGCTCTGTCACGAACAGCAAAAGCCGCTTGCAGATTTCTTCGTGACGCGATGCCTCATGGCGCTCATTGAAGCTGAGCCGGATATAGGAATAGTCTCTGCCGTTGAGTCCTCCACAGTGTGACATGGAGAAATCTCCGCACCAGAAAAACAGTTCCCAATCTGAGCTGTCGTACTTCGGACCGTTCTCTTTATCGTACTGATAACAGACAAAGCTTTTGGCAATGGCATCCATCACAGGGAAAATGTACGCACTCCTTTTCTGAGGCTCCACAACGCAGCAGGCTGTCCATTGTGCCGGAGTCATGAGTTTTGCGCTTCTCACATTTTTATGTTTCTGCTCCTCTGAATACTCAAATCTTATATTTACCGAGGAAATACCGTCCTCGGCATAACCGCGCGAAATAAATTCACCGTCCGTAGCTCTAAGATAGGAACGGTCATGCCGCACTGTCATACGCGCACCTCCTTTTTTCGTGTAGAGTTGTGTTTTTTCTGAATTTCATTGTTAATTCTTCCTTTCCTGTAAAAAAAGAAACGAAGCATCTCAAAAGAGATTACTTCGTTTCCTTAGTAGTCCTGAAGCAGAAAGGGTAACGTGCACAAAATTACGTGCCGGTTTTCCCTGACCACTTCTTATGTGTTATTCATGGTTGCCTTACTGCCGCAGTTCAGGCATATACATATCTCACTCGCTGGAATCCTTGAAAAAGCTAAGATCAATCAGGCGGCTTTCCACAAGACGATGCCCTCCTTTTTGATGTTGCGATAATACGGGAGCACATCTGCCCATTGGTCGAAGGCTGCCTGTTCGATATCATTCACAGAAAGCATTCGATCATATTTCCAATCCAAATCCACCAAAGCAGACAGCAGCTTTTTCTTTTCTTCCTTGCAAAGCGGTTCCCGCAGAAAAATTGAAACGTCAATATCGCTTTCATCGGTCTGTTCTCCACGTGCAACGGAGCCATAGAGCACAATAGACAAAAGGCGTTCACCAAAAATATCAAGCATTATACGAACAAGATCACTTGACATTCCATCCGGCAGCATATAACGCCCTCCTCAGATTAGCTTTACCAATATATTTTATCAAACACACAGGGAATTATCCACCTTCACTTTCCGTATTGGCTTCAACAACACCTCAGGATCCATATAGAGATTTTTCAGAATAGGAACCAAATCAATATACTCTTCCTCCGCAGCATCGCTGTTATCATAAACAGCTGTGCAGACGATGTATCCGTTGTCCCACTCTTTGACTGCTTCATACCGTTTCAGATGGGGAGATGTCTTGAAGCGTATTACGTGGTTTCCAAATGAAAACACGGTCATATCCCCTCGGCTGCCGAGCGTGGCTTCAGAATAAACAGCACTCAACTGAATCACTCCCTTTTCATCATTATGCACCATATCACATACTATAATTGTATTTTAACAAAAGGGTTCCAGATTATCAACCGCTTTCGTTTTACAATGATCCTGCTTCCATGTTCCACATGGTTCGCCTGATAGCAAATGGTATCAATAAGTATCGGTGCTGTCCACAGAAACAATAGACATCGGATTATGGCTGATATAATCAAAGCCTCCGTGAAAAATGCATTAAATGATTTGCAAAAGAATTTCAGCTGGGGTAAATACAGGAATACCAAAACCTTCAAAATCTCTTTTGTTTCTGGTGGCAATATAATCACAATGAATAGACTTGGCGCAGGTAGCAACCAGACAGTCCTCGAAATCCTTTGCCTTTTTCTGAAATGCAACAAGAACATCGTTGTTCGTAACACTGCATACTTTGGCAATCTCCAGAAGTTTTCCGACTGCCTTATATGCCAGCTCAGTGCTGTGGGTATATTTTCTTACAAGATAGTAGATGTCAGTAACAGAAGATGCCGATACAAAACCGTCTATTTTACGTTCCTCACAAAGCTTCAGCAGCTTGTAAGAATCCTCTATAAAAGGCTCTCTTTCCAATAACACATCGATGATTACGTTCGTATCACACATTATCTTCATATTTTAACAGACGCTCCTCCCGCAAAGAATCCCTATCTATATCAGAGGAAATACCGTTGAGCATTCCGCGCAGGGAGTCTACAGCGGAAATTTGCGGATTTACAACTTTAGCAACCGTTTTTCCATTACGAGTAATAAATATGTCCTCTTTGGCAGTTAATTCAAGGTACTTTCCGAAATTAGCCTTAAATTCTGTCGCTGTAACAACCATAGCTAAATCCTCCTCGTATTTTGTGATTTATTCTTATTATATACGATTTTAAGAAGAGAATCAACAAAATCATGCGAAACATGAGGAAATCGCATCAAAACTCGTTCGATATAAAAACATCTGGTTTCACCCATGAGTAATTTCCCAATACATCGTTTTCGCGGAAGGGCAGAAATATCTGCCCTCCCTTGCAATCATCAGAACGGCAGCTCGCCGTCCGTATCGCCGAACTCCGGCACGAAGCCGTCGGGAGGCGCCTCACCGGCGCTGTGCTCATAGGGCGCCGCGGTATCATTGCCGCCGCCTTTCGCCTTGGAGTCTCCGAAGTACACGCCATCCGCGACTATCTCGGCGCTGACGCGCTTAGTGCCTTCTTTGTCCGTCCATTCACGCATCTGAAGCCTGCCCTTGACGACTGCCATGCGGCCCCTGGTGAAATAATTGCGGACAAACTCCGCCGTGGAGCGCCATGCCACCACGTCAATGAAGTCGGTGTCACGCTCATTGCTGTCCTTTGACTTTGAGAAATCTCTGTCACAGGCAATTCGGAAGCTGCACACTGGGATTTGGCTCTGCGTATAACGCAGCTCGGGGTCACGGGTAAGGCGGCCCATAATAACAATCTGATTTAACATTTCAATTCCTCCAAAATATTACTGTAATCCTGCTAATTCTTCCAGCGCGGCATAGGTAAAGCCGTACTTCTCATGTGCGCTTCGGCTGCTTGTCTCCAGCTCCTCTAAAAGCGCGTCAAGCATCGCTTTTTCGCCGTCGCTCTGCGCCTTACCGGACAGCTCGGTATAAAGTCCGTATACTCTCAGCAGCTCCGAGCGGAATTTTCGGAAAGCTTTCCTGCTTTCAACGCCGCCGTCAACAGACGTGTTCAGCTCGTCAAATATCTCCTTTGCCGCGGCGCGTATGTCGTTGACCTTATCCTGCATGGGATTTATGCACATACGGTTGAGCGTCGTCTCCACCAACGGGATATCCGTGGGCTTTTCCCAGAGATAGTTCTTCAGCGCCAGCAGATCGTCAGGCTGTACCTCGCTGTGGCCGCGAAGCCACGCCTTTGCCTGGGCGACGGGATAGAAGTTGAGGTACTTCCTGTCCGACACCGTGACGCTCTTGCGCAGCTCACAGAGGATATCGTCCATCAGCTCATTGATGCTGTCAGGCACGGGGATAGCCGCGGCCTCTTTCTGCATACTCCGAAGCTCATCCAGGGTGAAATCAGCGTTGTTTCCCGCTGTCAGTCCTGCCTGCTTATCACGGAGCACGGCAAGGCGTTTGGCCCTGTCTGAGATATCCGAGGTTACGACCTTCAGCTCCAGGCGGTCATAGAGGGCCTGTAAAATTTTCTCCTGTGGGTCGTTGAAGTTGGGAATTTCATTTGACGCGGCGAAGAAGGATACCGTCGGAATTGCGTATGTATGTCCCTCGTTTGTATATTTGCGCTCGTTCAGCGCCGTAAGCAGGGAGTTGAGGACGCCGTCGTTTGCCTTAAAACACTCGTCAAGAAATACGATGTCCGCCTCCGGAATTTTCCCCGCGGTTTGCACCGTAGGCTCACCTGTGCAGTGGAGTGCGCCGACCGCGGCTCGGAACGCTTTTATACGCTCTGTCGCCGCATCCAGCCTCTCTTTAGCTTGAGTATCGTTCATGTGCTGTCTGAAATCGCTCAGTGCCCACTCCAGCCTGGCCTTTAAATCTTCGTATTCGGGATAGCATCTGATCGCAGACTCCGGCACACTGCCCGGAATGAGGCTGGCAAGATCAACTCGCCCAAAGAGCTGCTCCTCATCGGTCTGCTTGGATAGCAGGCGCTCAAATTGCCTCGCGCCCTTGATACGGCTGCGGAAGCAGTTTATGGCATAGCTTTTGGCCTGTCCCGGCGCGCCGAGGATAAAGAGGTTCTTACGGGATAGCAGAGCAATGGCTATCATCTCCACCAGCTCATCACGCTCGGCAAGCTGGTTGTTCACGTCCTCGATTACGGCCAGCATTTTGTCTCGCAGGTTCATGTTGTTTCCTCCTCACGCCGCAAGCAGCGCGTCGGCGTCACGGCTGCCGTCGCGGATGCTCTCGAAGCTTATAATTTGACTGCCGCGGTAATTTACCGGAAGTCCGGTCAGACCGTGCAGACGGTAGGGGCGCTTGCAGCTCAGCATCTCATACTGGAGCTGCGCGCTGATGTGCTGCTCCAGCGCGCCCTTTTCAGGGTCGAAGCTGTCCACGGCCTTTATAAGACGAACAGCCAACTGCTGGTACACGTCGTCGCGGTCCATGTGAGCCGCGCGGATAAGCGCGCAGTTTCTTCGCATCACCTTGTCGATGAGGTGGAGATTTGCCTCCACAATGGCGTTTCTTGTGGCGATGGAATATGTATTTTTCATAATGATGTTCCTTTCCGTATTTGGGGAGCCCAGAAGCGGCAATGGCCGCCGCTCCTGTCCTCCATAAGCATTTCCTGAGTATAGCTTGGCGCATTGTACTGTTTACTGGCGCAGTGCTGTAGGAACTCACGTCCGGGGATAAGATGGAGCTCATCCCGCTTAAAATATGAATGATTGCAGTTGTCACAGGTTTTTTCTTCCGTCAAGCAATATCCCCCTGTTCCTGTGTTAATTAACTTCGCCTGAATACTTTGACAGATCAACGAAATCTGAAAGCGGCGGAATCGGCGTGCCATAATCGTCAATTTCTCCGGAATTGATCAGCTCGCCGATATCGTCAAGGTTTCCGCGCTCCTTCAGCCTTTCCGCCGCCGGATACATCTCCCAGGGATACAGGCAGTCCGACTGTACTGCCAACCCGCATATCCGGGCTGCAATCTCTGTGCCAAACTCGCGCCGCACATTCAGCAGTCCGGCGCATACACCGGCCAGCCATTCCTGAATATCCCTTTCATAACTGCCGCTTGACTCCAGATGTATATACTGTCCTCCCTCAATGCAGTAAACAGCAAAGGCAATCCACGCAAAAACACCAAGGCGTCCACAGTCAGGGATACAGTCTCCCATGATCCTTGTAAATTGAGTCACGCTAAGGGCTTCAGGAGAACACGGGCGACTGAAGCCGGCAAGCTCTGAGGTGACGATTTCAAGCCGCGTAAAGTGCGCGGCGGCGTAGCCGCCCTCGCAGGCTTCCCAGTAGTCCTCTCCTTCGTCGATGGTGTCAAGACGTTCACTCAGGTTCCCTTTTTCTTCCTCAACCAGCCGAGCCAGTTCCTCTCTTGCCCGCTCGCGGGAGCAATAGCTGCCCTCCGCATACGGGTTCGTAAAGATGCCGCGGTCAGCATCCGCGCCGCTGCGGAGGATCGTGTAAATACGGACGGGCTGCTTATTATTTCTGCACACCGTTTCCAAGCTCCGGTTCAGCCACTCCCGAACAAAAGCGCGGTCCTGCTCGTGGAACATATCCACAAATCTTTCCCTGAAGGATTGGAAATCTTTGCAGCTCATATTTCGCTCGTACCTGTAAAGATGCCGGTATGCCATTTCCAGCAGTTCTTCACCGGCAGCGGTATCGTCCAGCTCTATGGAGCTGCACAGGCATCCGCCGCAGCGGCGGCAAACTCCGGATGCGCAGAGCCGGCGGTGCTCCGGACGCGAGAGCGAAGTATAATCAAACTCCCATTCCATATCCCGCATGTTCTCCCTTATGTGCAGCAGAAGCGTCAGGATGTCCCCAGCTTTGAGAGCCTCGCAGGAGCACAGCTCCCTTTTTCCCGACAGACACATTTTCTTTTCACACATGCTTACGCAGCCTCCTTCTTTTCATTTCCCCGGCACATATTGATCACCCGCTGGCACTGGTCCATCTCAAATCCGCCTATATGGGCATTCTTTTCCGGCAGCCGCAGCTGCTGAGACAGCCACTTGTACGCCTGTGTCCGCGACATGTGACTGGACTTCCAGAAGGCGTCGAACACCTGATGGGTCTCCATGCGCTTGAGCCGCAGCGTCTCGTTCGCCACGTCTCCCAGCGGCCGGTCGCTTCCCTTATGGCAGCCGACGCGGGCGTTGCAGTTCTGGCACTGATAGACACACTCGCCGTCCATTCCCAGCCGGTGGGTGGATTTACCGTAGATTTGCTCTGCCGGCACCAGACGGATCGGACCGCCGCAGTAACGGCAGATTACAGGTTTCTTCAATCAGCAGCACCTCCTGTTACGCCGCCTCGGGAATGGCGGCATTCTCTTTTTTCTTTTTATCTGCTTTCTTTGCTTTGCCTTTGGTCTCCGGCTTTTCCGCTTTCGGCTTAGGCTGGGGAATCACGATAGCTTTGGGTTCACGTACCGGCATCTGTATGCAGATCAGGTCGTCCGTTCTCATGACCAGTGCGCCGTTCACCGCGATTTCCAGCATCAGCGTCCCATGCTGTGCCTTCAGGCAGTCCAGCAGCTTGTCCGCTATATACCAGTATTCTCCCGCGGGACTGCCGGAGAGGGGCAGAACGTCAATCTCCGCCGTGGATTTTCCGAGCTCGCTTTCGTGCATTACGCTCAGGGAGCTGCCCTTGAAGGTGATGCAGAACCTTGACTGCTCACCCCGCACAGCACAGACCGATTGTACTGTGTTCCTCAGGCTCTCCGTGTCAGTGAGTATGGTAAAGGCGCTCTGTACGCGGCTCATCAGCTGCTCCGCGTCAAAATAGTCGCCCTCCATCAGCCTTGCGGAAAACAAAAAGTCCTCCATCATGAACACCACGGATTTCCCCGTGGTACCGGCGCTGAGCCGGTCCTTGTTCGATACAAGCTGTGCCAGCTTTTCCAATGATGCCGCGGGCAGCAGAAAGTCCGCGGCTCCTGTGCTCCTGCTGTCGCCCTTCGCCATAGCTATCCTGTAGCCGTCGCTGCCGACCGCTTTCAGGCCGTCGCTTGTAAAGAGCAGGTGGACGCACCGCATCTGCGGCTTGCTGTTGTCCTCGGCCACGGCAAAAACGGTGCGCTTCGCCATAGATGGTATGCCGGTGACCGGCACCGTGTCCGCCGGAAAGGGTATTTCCACGCGCGGATAGTCTTTCTCGTCAGAAACGGATACGCTATAGACGGAGCTGCCGCCGCTTACTCTGAGAGTGGTGCCCTCCCGCGTGAAGGTGACAAATTCGTCCTCCAAAAGCCGGAGCATACCGCACAGCAGGCGCGCGTCAACAATTACGCTGCCTTCCTCCGAGATATCCGCCTTAATCCGGCGCTCAAGGGCAAGCTCCAGGCTGGTCGCGGCCACCGTCAGCTTTCCCTCCGCGGCGGAGAGAAGTGTGCATTTCAGCACCTCCAGCGGCGAGGCGGCGGGGGCAATCTTCTCCGCGTCCTGCGCGGCGGCAAGCAAGTCCTGCCTGTTGACTATAAAATTCATTTCTTTCTCCTTTTTTCTGTTATTCTGTTTTCTGAAACCGTGCTATGTACATGATCCGGCGCTGAACAGGGGTACAACCAGTTTCGTCGAATCCCAGTACCGGCCCGTATCGAATCCGTGCATCAAGGTTTCCAAGCTCCCAGAACAGGCGGTTGAGCGTTTCCTCCTCATACCGTTCTGTTTCCGTCTTGACCTCGATTTGCGCTAATTTGGCAAGGCGTTCCCACGCTGCCTGCCGAGTGGTGATAAACCGCATTTCTTTTTTCATAGGCATTTACCTACGCAACGAAATCAAAAATTGAGATCTGGTTTTCGTCTATGGAGTACTTTTTCGGTTTCTTCACCTTCTGCTGCTCCAGGAGGGCGGCGAGCTGCGCCGCCGTCGCGGAGCTCACGCGCCTTTGCGGCAGAGCGGAGGGCACGGTTCTCGGAGCCTCGGTACGCTCCGGTATGTCAGGCGCAGGCTTCGTTTTGGGCTTGTGCCGGCCAGTGTTGACGACGGCCATCTTTTTGAACGAGCTGGCGATATCCTCCACGTTATCCCTGATACCGAGCATAAGCTCCTTTGCCATCTGCGAGGTCATATCCTGCACGTCGCTCATGGCGGCGAGCCCCTCCTCGGTGAAGCTGCCCTCGATAATACCGGCAACTGCCAGCTTGGAGGCCATCAGCTTCATGGCCTTCTGCTGCATCGTGTCCCTGTAGTAGAGCATGTACACCTCTACTCTCGGCGCGGTCTGGTTGATACGCCAGGAGCGCCGCGACGCCTGCCGCAAGGTGAACAGCTTATACCCCATGCTGTAAAAGATAAGCGTGGTGAAAGCGTTCAGGTCGAGTCCGGTCTCTACAAGTGATGGATTTGTGATGAGCACCTGCATTCCCGAGGCGAGGCGCTTCTGCACCCATTCCTCGCGGGCATCAGGCTTCACCTTTTCACTCATAACCTCCGTATGGTAACCATTGTCCGTCAGGAGCTTCAGCAGCTTTTGCTGTGAATCCGACCGCACCCAGCTTGTGTAGATAAGAACTTTCTCATTTGCTTCGATTTTTCTCTGTACGATCTCCAGCACGGCATTTTCCTTTTCTCCGAGTTCATCAAAGCTGCCCATATCCTTTGGCTCCACGAGCGCCGAGCCCGTTTCCGGATGCAGCAGCGCCGGCTGGCCGTATGGCTGGTCGGGGTAGATCGTCAGCAGGTTCAGATAGGCGGACAAAATCTTTTGCGCGACCCTACGGTCTGTTTTCAACACCTTCACGAGCTCCTTTTGTACCCGATCGTATTCCTCCTGCACACCTTCCTCGAGCTCCACTGCAACCGGTATCTCCTCATAGTCCGGCAAATCCTTTCCCATATCCGAGAGGGAGAGGAACGCGGTCTTTTCCAGCAGGAAACGCGAGTATACCAGCGGCGACACGCCGGGGAGCTGGCGGGTTTTCCGGTTTGTTGTGATTGCTCTGCGGTTGGAGGCGTAGTCGCTGTCCTGAAGCTCGTAGCTGGTCTCCACGACACCGTACTCAGTGTCGAAATCCCCAGGCCTGGAATAGCGTTTACCGTCCTGGAGCATCTTTGCGGGCATGGTCCGGTACAGCAAGTGGAAGATGCCGGAGCTGTAGCCGTTTATGAGCGTGGCGGTCATGCCGATGACCTTCTTCGCCGTGTTGTAGAGCTCTCCCATAGCGTCGCCCTGGCCGCTGTCGTTGTTGTACTGGTGCAGCTCGTCACAGATCAAAGCGTCCAGACGCCCTTTGTACCTGTGCTTGAAATAGGTACTCAGGGGATAACGACGCGATGCGCCCGCCGCGGGGAACAGCCCGTCAGGGTTCTGCTCGATCTCGCGGAGCTTTTCAGCTACGCCCGCGTTTTTTGTGAATGCGTAGTGCTCCCACGCACGGTAACGGTAGACCCAGCCGTAGCCGCCGATCTTAACCCAGTCGCTCTTTGCGCTGGGATTTACCGCCGTCCATAAAACGCTCCTGCACTCCGGGCATTTATGGTTCTTTTTGTTTTCCTTACGGAAAAACCGCTGTGTTGCCATTTCCGTGTAGAGCCCGTTGCTCCCAGGAACAGGGACCTCAATCGGACTCAGGCACTCTGGGCAGAGGGAGGCTTTCCTTCGCCCGTTCCAGAGAACGGCGGGACGCTTCATGAAGCCGTCTCGCGCCTTCTCCTTGCTGATAATGGCATAGCTGCTCTTATCTCCCTTCTCGTAGAGCGCGTAGAGCTTATCCAGCTCCCCGATACTGCGGACGATAATGCCGGCGGCATCCGGCAGGGTCTCCGCAATCTCGCGCACCCACTTTTTCGCCACATGGGACGGGCAGAGGATTACATTGAAGGTCTTTGGGACGCCTTTCCGCGTCTGGTTTGCCCGCAGTCCGTAGACCGCGGCCATTGCCGTCGAGCCGATCTTCGTTTTTCCCGAGCCGCATTCCGCGACGATGAAGGCAATCTTGTCATGGGTAAGCTGCCGCTTTACGGACTCCGCCACGGCCAGCTGCGCGTCGTAGAGTGGGTAGCCCGCATGTTCCCTGATATAGTCGTTGATTGCAAGGATCTCCGGTGACAGCGGTTCGCTTGCTGGGTCGAACAGGGGCTTGAACTGGCTGCGGATACGCTCGGCAACGGTAACGCCGAAAGTGTTCAGATATCCGGTGACGTTCTCCACGCCGTCGAAGCCGTTCGGATCTTTGACATCACAGGGGATAGCAATGGCGCCGCTGCGAAGGCCGTCCTCCACCACGGATATGATGTTGGCATCGTCCTTTTCGCATATAAGCGTCCATGCGTCGATTTTCTCCCTGATTGAGATAACCGTCAGCTTTTGCAGGATACCCCTGCTCTGCAATTCCTCCAGCACATAGTCCCGAAACTCTGGGATCAGCGGTACGGCTGTCTTGCGGTCAAGCTCCTCAAACAGGCGGTCCCTGTCGTCCTTTGGACAGAAGATGATGCACTTGCGGGGCGGGCTGTTCTCCTGTGACTGCCGCTCCTTTGGCTTCTGCACGAAGGATTCCTGATCTGGGTTTTCATCTTCGTCACCTGACTTCTCCGCGTCCATGTCGTCGTCCTTTGCCAGCAGCGTCGCCTCGGCATACACGCCGTCATGGCTCACCTGTCGTTCAAAGCGTTTGCATTCGCCCGCGAGCAGGCAGCAGCGGTTTCCGATCATGGCTTCGATTTTTCCTCCGGCGTAGATAGCGTCGGACATGGCGTTTACCATCTCCGGATACCCGCCGATGCGGATAGCTCGCAGCGTCTTGACGCTGCCCATAGGTTCGTAGACTATGGTGTCCGCGTAGGCTGAAAGGCGGATTCCCTGTGAGGTGTTACTGTAGCTGACAGGTATGAGATTGCTGTTTGACATTCATATTCGTGCTCCTTTCGTTTCATTTTGGACGCAAAAAGACCGTAACGGCCTGTGAAGGCAATTACGGTCTTTTGTGGTCCTTGTGTAGTTTTTTCGTATTTCACGGTCCGCCGCGGAAGGCAGATGGGCGCACTTCACCCCCTTACCCTTTTTTCCGCCCTTAAATGCTCCGCCCTAATATGCTCCTCCCTGAAATACAGGTATATTATACCGGTACAGCTCTCGGCTGTAAACTTGCGGTTTTCTCAAGAGCAGTGGGGCTTTTACTGGCAAAGCCTAAAGGCTCCCGAATTTTATTCCTACTGCATATATGCCCTGCTGCCGATTTTATCGGCGGCGGGGTGCAGTCTTTTCG
>CATJWG010000149.1 GCA_949744165.1 uncultured Eubacteriales bacterium
AACGGGCTTAAAAGCCTTTCCTCTTAGCCTTGTGCCCGCCCCCTGGGTCCGGATCTGCTGGAGCGGATTCGGGGGGCAATTTTTTCTTAAAAATAACCGTCTGAGAGGCAATGCGGCCTCTCAGACGATTATTTTCCCTCATTATTTATGGAGTTTTGTTCGTTCATACAGTTTTTCTTAAACGTGCTGATATTCTCGCGCATGAGGTAATATGCGTCCTCGGCGCGGTGCTCAATTATGGCGTCGAGAATCTGCCGGTGCTCCTCGAGCACGCAGGGGCGCACGCTGCTGCCGGGATTGGGTACGCACATCTCTGTTTCGGGGGGAGCGTCACACATACCTATGAGCAGCTCCACAATGGACACCAGCACCGGATTGCGCACCGTATCCGCAATGCGCAGGTGGAAAATGCGCATATCGTCCGTTGTAAGCGTTCCCTCGCCGTTTTTCTGATAGCATATATCCATGATACTTTCAAGCGCGCTGATATCCTCGGGCCGCGCGTGGCACGCCGCCTCAAAGGCTATCTGCGGCTCAAGCATACGCCGTGCCTGTACCGCGTACATGAAGTTGCTCTCATATTCTTCAATCTTTGCCCTCAGCCCCTCATTTAGATAGGGAAAGCTGTCGGAGATTACCACGGAGCCCTTGCCATGCTGCGTACTGATTATCTTTCGTTGCGAGAGCACGGCCAGCGCGTTGCGCACCGTTGTGCGGCTGACGCTGAAGAGCTCGCAGAGCTTTGACTCAGAGGGCAGCATCTCGCCCTTTTTTATGCTTCCGTCAAGAATCATGCGGCTGAGCTGGGCCACTACGTCCTGACTGAGTGTTCCGTTTACCGCCTTGTCATACATAATCTACCTCGTAAAATCCGCCAGAAGGCCGCCACGCTGGCGGCCTTCTTAATGTAGTTTGCAAGCCGGTCTGTAAGCCGGGTTCTGTCTTAAACGACCATCTATCTGTGGCCCGCTGTTGCCGGCGGGCTCAAGCCGCCTCCTCGGAACGGCCGGGCCGACCTCTGCGTTCCTCCACGGCGTTGCTCCGGATAGAGTTTACAGCGCCAACGTGTCTCCACGCGGCGGGTGAGCTCTTACCTCGCCTTTCCACCCTTACCTCGTCGTCGCAAGCTTCATATCGTTCGCTTCCGCGCGGGCGCGAAAGCTCACTCATTCCGCTGCGCTTCCTCTCCGCACAAAACTCAGTCTTGCGGGAGCCCCATTTAGGGAGCCGAGGCGGTATATCTCTGTTGCACTTGTCCGAGGGTCACCCCTGGCGGGCGTTACCCGTTATCCTTGCCCTTTGGAGCCCGGACTTTCCTCACGCACTTCCTTTCGAAATGTGCCCGCGGTCGTTCGGCCTGCTTGCAGATGTGATTTTACACAAGTTGGGCGAGATAGTCAACAAAAATGTTGTTTTTGAGTGTCAATAAGGATATAATCGTATAGTATGATTTGGAATAAGCAAATAATGGAAGGTGAGGATACCTTGACTTTTGACGAATATTTTCAGTCTCTGCGTTCAAAGCGTGTCGCCGTAGTCGGCACAGGCGTGAGCAATATGCCGCTTATAAAATTGCTTGTGCGTTACGGCTGTGGCGTTACGGCTTGCGACATGCGCACGCGCACACAGCTCGGATTTGCTGCTCGGGAGCTTGAGGACCTGGGAGTGAAGCTGCGCCTTGGCGCGGACTATCTTGATGATATGCACTTCGACGTGGTGTTTCGCACTCCGGGCCTGCACCCGCAGGAGCTGGAGGACGCAAGGAAAAACGGCGCGGTAATAACCAGTGAGATGGAGGCGTTTTTCGCTCTGTGCCCGTGTAAAACGATAGCCGTTACCGGCTCGGACGGCAAGACGACGACCACGACGCTTATATCCGAGCTTTTGAAAAAGCAGGGCTTTACGGTGCATTTGGGCGGAAACATAGGCAAGCCTCTGCTGGCCGAGGTGCCGGAGATGAAGCAAGGGGACATTGCCGTTCTGGAGCTGAGCTCCTTTCAGCTTCACGGTATGATCTGCTGTCCTGATACGGCGGTGGTGACGAATGTTTTCCCCAATCATCTCGACGTACACCCAAACTATGAGGACTATATCTGGGCGAAGAAGGGCATTTTCAGCCGTCAGGGAGCGGACTGCCGTATTGTGCTCAACCGAGACAACGATATAACGCGCTCCTTTGAGCGGGAGGCAAAGGCACGGCTTATGTGGTTTTCGCGCAGGGAGAACGTGGAGTGTGGCTATAGCTGCACGGACGGCGTTATACGTCGCGGCGGCGAGAAAATAATGGACGCGGACGAGATACGCCTTCCGGGTGTGCATAATATTGAGAACATGATGGCCGCATTCGCCGCAGTGGACGGGCTTGTAAGCGCGGAAAATTGCCGCGCGGTCGCGCGCTCCTTCGCCGGCGTGGCCCACCGTCTGGAGCTTATCCGCACTCTTCGCGGAGTGCGGTATTACAACGACTCAATAGCCTCCAGCCCGACGCGCACGACGGCGGGCCTGCGCTCGTTTAAGGAAAAGACGATACTCATTGCCGGAGGGCATGATAAGAATATACCCTTTGACGGACTTGCGCGCGAAATAGTCGAGCGTGTCAAGGCGCTGTTTCTCACTGGAGAGACAGCGCGGAAGCTGCACGAAGCGGTGTTGAAAGCGGAAAAGGAGGCGGGATACGGTCCGCCGGTATATGTGCTCGCCGGATTTGAGGAGGCGGTGCTTGCCGCGTCGAATTACGCGGGAGAGGGTGACGTGGTGCTGCTCAGCCCAGCGTGCTCGTCCTTTGACCGCTTTAAGAATTTCGTTGAACGCGGAGACACGTTCAGAAAAATTGTGGAGGGTCTGGAGTAAAATGGATTATGCACAGCTTGCGATAGAGCTCGGCTCGGCCTGCGGCCCCTCGGGCTGCGAGGACGCGGTCAGGGAGAAGATTGCAGAGTATTTAAGGCCGTATGCCGATGAAATAAAAACGGATGCCATGGGCAATATAATCGCCATGCGCCGCTGCGGCAGGGATGGCGCACGCACGCTTATGCTTTGCGCTCACATGGATGAGGTCGGTTTTGTTGTGACAGGACACGAGAGCGGCTACCTGCGCTTTTCCTGCCTCGGCGGAGTGGACGCGCGTATGCTGCCGGGATGTGAAATGCGCATACTCACGCCCGAGCCGCTTTACGGAGTAGTGGACGTGATGCCGGTGCACGCGCTGACGAAGGCTGAGCAGGGAAAGCCCCTGCCGGCGGACAAGCTCTTCATTGACGTTGGACTGACACAGGAGGAGGCTGAGCAGCGCGTACCTCTGGGCGCCACGGCGGTTTATGGTGGAGGAGTGCAGCGCCTGGGAGAGGACATGCTCTGTGGCAAGGCTATGGACGACCGCTCCTGCGTGGCAATAATAATAAAGCTGATGGAGGAACTGTGCGGAGCGGAGCTGGACATGGACCTTTGCTGTCTTATCAGCACGCAGGAGGAACTGGGCACACGCGGAGCTGTTACGGGGGCCTACGGTGTGTCGCCTGACTGGGCAGTGGTGCTGGATGTAACGCACGCCGAAACGCCTGACGCACCCAAGCACAAGACCTTTAAGTCCGGAGGGGGCGCGGCAATAGGCGTGGGACCGAACTTCAGCCGGCGTCTGACTGATGCGATAATCAGCACTGCAAAGGACTGCGGTCTGGGTTATCAGCTTGAGGTGATAGCCGGAAATAGCGGGACGGACGCATGGCCAATACAGATAAGCCGCTCCGGCGTAGCCGCGGCGCTGGTGTCACTGCCGCTGAAGTATATGCACTCTCCGGTGGAAACGCTTCGCATATCCGACGCGGAGAATATAATAGAGCTGCTGGCAAAATTCATCATGCGTGCGGGGGAGGTGCTGTGAAGTGCTGGATACTTTGAAAACGCTGTGCTATCTCAGCGGAGTTTCGGGAGCGGAGGACGAGGTGCGCGACTATATCCTTGAACGCGTGATGCCGCACGCGGACGAGCTGTCTTCGGACGCTATGGGCAATCTCATCGTATTTAAGAAAGGCGCAAGGACGCCGGAGCACCGGCTCATGCTATGTGCCCATATGGATGAGGTAGGTCTTATTGTCACGGGTTATACGGATGATGGCTATCTGCGCTTTGACTGCGTTGGAGGAATAGACCGCCGCGTGCTCATAGGTAAGCGCGTTTACGTCGGGGCGGACAGGCATGACGGCGTGATAGGAATCAAGGCGTATCATCTTGTGGACAAGGATGAGGAAAACTGTGTGCCGAAGATTGACGAGCTGTACATCGACATTGGCTGTACGGACAGGGAACAGGCCGAGCAGACCGTTTCTCTCGGAGACCGCTGCGTGTTCTATGATTCAATATTCGAATTCGGCGACGGTTTTTTAAAGGCCAAGGCCATAGACGACCGTGTCGGCTGTGCGGCGATGATAAAGCTTATAGAGGGTGAGCTGCCGTGCGATGCGTACTTTGCGTTTACTACGCAGGAGGAGGTTGGAACCCGCGGAGCAAAAACCGCGGCGTACAACGTCCGCCCAGATGTGGCGCTCGTACTTGAGGGTACGACGGCGACGGATTTGCCGGATATAGGCGAGGGAAAGCGTATTTGCAGCGCCGGCGGAGGCGTGGTTATACCTTTTATGGACGGCGGAACTGTCTATGACAGGCAGCTCTATGCCGTGCTGACGCGCATAGCGGATGAAAACGGTATAAAGCGCCAGACGAAACACCGGATTGCCGGGGGCACGGACGCCGCTGCGGTTCAGCGCAGCCGTGCGGGAGTGCGTACCGCAGCGATAGCCTGCGCAGTGCGGAACATCCACTCGCCGGCGAGCGTGGGTAAAATCTCGGAGTTTGAGGACCTTCTGCGCTTGGCGCGGCTGTTTATGGAGGAGATGGCACGCGGGACACCCTGCTTATAAAGCGAGAATTTTGTACAGGCTGGCGCGCATACAATTCAGGCAGAGGTGATAGCTATGCCCTTGCCGCGCCGGTACAGACTCAGATATGTAAGATACGCGCGCCCGGTCAGGGCGCACCTGACGGAAAATCAGCTTGGCAGGATGATATTATGCGCGCTGCTTGCGGGGATAGCCGTTTTTATGTTCAAGTCAGGCGCCTACCTCAAGCAGCTGGCGGGAGAGATTGCCCTGTCGGACGCCAGCGACCTTGTGATACTGGCGATAAACGATGTGATAAACCGCAAAATGTCTGAAGGAGAGTATGACTACGACTATTTTGTCTCCCTTGAAAAAGATAATGCCGGAGGGATAACGGCGATAACTACCAACATGGTGGAGATTAACGCCTTTGCCTCGCAGGTGCTTGACGACGTGGTTCACGCGGCCGACAGCGGGGAGCTGGAGGTGGGAATCCCGCTGGGGAACCTTCTGGGTTTTAATCTTTCTGTTGGTAAGGGACCAAAGGTGCCGGTGAAGATAATAATGCTCACCTCCTCCCACGCGGATTTTAAAAACGAGCTGGTGTCATCCGGAATAAACCAAACGAAGCACCAGATGATACTTGAAATAGCTGTGGACATTGATATTCTCGTGCCTTGGGAAACGCTGTCCACACAGGTGGTAAGCCGTACACTGATTGCCGAGACGGTGATAGTCGGCGGAGTGCCGGATACATTTGTGAATGTGGGGAAAGAAAATGGATGAAATACAAAAGCAGATACTTGCCCTGCGCGCCGAGGTGGCAGAGCACAGCCGCCGGTATTACGACGAGGACGCGCCGACAATCTCGGATTTTGAGTATGACAGGCTGATACATGCTCTGGCCGACCTTGAGGAGCAGTATCCACAGTTTAAAAGTGCCGACTCGCCAACACAGCGAGTCGGAGGCAGTGTCAGCGCGAAATTTTCTTCTGTTCGGCATGAGGTTCCACTTGAGAGTCTGGCAGACGTGTTTTCCTACGACGAGCTTTTCACCTTCGGCCAGCGTGTGGACGACGCGCTTGAGGGAGAGCACAGCTACGACGTGGAGCCGAAAATAGACGGACTGTCCATTGCTCTTGAGTATGTGAACGGACAGTTTGTCCGCGGTGCGACACGCGGCGACGGGGTTGAGGGCGAGGATGTGACGGAGAATCTGAAAACCATACGTTCTCTGCCGCAAACTCTGAAAAACGCGCCGGAGCGGCTTATCGTGCGCGGGGAGGTGTACATGGCAAAGGATACCTTTGCTGAAATAAACCGGCTGCGTGAGATAAGCGGCGAGCCACCGCTGGCAAACCCGCGCAACGCCGCTGCCGGCAGCCTGCGCCAGCTTGACTCGAAGGTGACGGCGGAGCGACGGCTCGACCTGATAGTTTATAACATTCAGCTTCCGCAGGAAGGGTATCAGACACACTCCGAGACGCTTGACGCGCTTTTGGATATGGGCTTTGACGTGGTGCCGTATAAGGTGTACGATAACATACACGACTGCGTTGAGCGCATAGACTGGATAGGCGAAAACCGTGACAGCTTTAAATACGAGATGGACGGCGCGGTGATAAAGCTCAACGGCCTTGAGCAGCGGCGGATAATGGGCAGTACGTCCAAGGCTCCGCGTTGGGCGGTGGCGTACAAGTATCCGCCGGAGAAAAAGGAAAGCCGCGTGGTAGACATAGCTGTGCAGGTAGGGCGTACCGGAGTGCTCACGCCTAAGGCGGTGATTGAGCCCGTGCGTTTAGCAGGCACGACTGTGACGAACGCCACGTTGCACAATCAGGACTTTATAGACAAGCTGGACGTGCGCGTGGGCGACACGGTGCTTGTGCGCAAGGCGGGGGAGATAATCCCT
>CATJWG010000150.1 GCA_949744165.1 uncultured Eubacteriales bacterium
CATCGACTCGCGGCTGAGCAGACGGTAAAACCCGCTCTCCTTGCTCTTTCCGGCCATTCCCTTCACGCCGAAGCAGCGCGCGGCCGCGTCGCCGGCAATGTTGGTGAAAACCTCCTCGGATATGCTTATAACGCCCTTGCTGTTTTCAATCTTGACCATAGTTCGTCCCTCCTCGCGCGTATAGCCCCATTCGGGGGCATAAAGCGTCGCAGATTTCGCGCCCGCAGGCGCGCAGCGCGGCAACGCTTTTTAAATAATGGTCGCAGACCATTGTTTTTTATTATATTACATATCGTCGTAAAGCACAAGTTATTTTTAGCCCTATAGGCGTTTTATACAACCATATTGTCATTTTAACTATATATCCCTGTTAAATTCCCAAAAGATTTTAAACCACAAAAGCCTGAAAGTGTGTTAAAATTTGAGCGTATGGCCCGAAGCGGGGGATACTGCGGTTTAGGCGGGGGCTTTTGCCCGAGACCGAACCCGGCGCGCCCGCCGGAGCTGCCACGACCAAAGCGACTTTATAAAAGTCAAAGGAGATCTGATTATGGTAGCACGAAAAATGAAAACAATGGACGGAAACACCGCCGCGGCGCATGTGTCCTATGCCTTCACCGAGGTGGCCGGCATATACCCCATCACTCCGTCAAGCCCCATGGCCGACTGCATAGATCAGTGGGCGGCCGAGGGAAGAAAAAACATCTTTGACACCGTGGTAAAGGTGATGGAGATGCAGTCCGAAGCGGGCGCCGCCGGCACGGTTCACGGCAGCCTGAACGCCGGCGCGCTGACAACCACCTACACCGCCTCGCAGGGCCTGCTGCTGATGATACCGAATATGTACAAGATATCCGGCGAGCTGCTGCCCGCAGTTTTCCATGTCTCTGCCCGCGCCGTGGCCTCCCACGCGCTGAGCATCTTCGGCGACCACTCGGACGTGTATGCCTGCCGCCAGACCGGCTTCGCCATGCTGGCCGAGAGCAATGTGCAGGAGGTCATGGACCTGTCCGCCGTGGCTCACCTTGCCGCCATTCGCGGCCGCGTGCCCTTCCTGAACTTCTTCGACGGCTTCCGCACCTCCCACGAGCTTCAAAAGCTGGCCGTGTGGGATTACGAGGACCTGAAGGAAATGTGCGACATGGACGCGGTGCGCGCTTTCCGTGAGCGCGCTCTCAACCCCGAGCACCCGACCATGCGCGGCAGCCATGAAAACGGCGACACCTTCTTCCAGAACCGCGAGGCCTCCAACGGCTATTACAGCGCCATACCCGACATAGTCGAGGACTACATGAAAAAGGTCAACGAAAAGCTTGGTACCGACTACCGCCTGTTCAACTACCACGGCGCGCCGGATGCCGAGCGCGTGATAATCGCAATGGGCAGCATCTGCGGCGTGGCCGAGGAGGTCGTCGATTATCTCAACGCCAACGGCGAAAAGGTCGGCCTTGTCAACGTACACCTCTACCGCCCCTTCGCAGCCGACAGGTTGCTTGAGGTTATCCCCGAGACGGCGAAGAAAATAGCCGTGCTCGACCGCACCAAGGAGCCCGGGGCTCAGGGCGAACCGCTTTACATGGACGTTGTCACCGCTTTCGCCGAAGCCGGCCGCCAGGCCAGCATCATCGGCGGACGCTACGGACTTGGCAGCAAGGACACCCCGCCGAAGAGCGTCGCCGCCGTTTACGAGGAGCTCAAAAAGGACGCTCCCAAGCGCAAGTTTACCATAGGCATCGTTGACGACGTAACCAACCTTTCCCTGACCGAGCATGACATGGCCGACACCGCGCCGGCCGGCACGATGCAGTTCAAGTTCTGGGGGCTGGGCGGCGACGGCACCGTCGGCGCCAATAAAAACTCCATTAAGATAATAGGCGATCACACCGACAAATATGTCCAGGCCTATTTCCAGTACGACTCGAAGAAGACCGGCGGCGTGACCATTTCTCACCTGCGTTTCGGCGACAAGCCAATAAAGAGCCCGTACTACGTCAACAAGGCCGACTTCGTGGCCTGCCACAACCCCAGCTATATCACCAAGGGCTTTAAGATGGTAAACGACGTAAAGCCCGGCGGCGTTTTCCTCATAAACTGCCAGTGGGATTTTGATGAGCTCGATCGCAGCCTGCACGGCGAGGCAAAGCGCTACATAGCCAAGAACAACATCCAGCTCTACACAATAAACGCGATTGACCTGGCCATCAAGATTGGTATGGGTAAGCGCACAAACACGATTCTCCAGTCCGCTTTCTTTGCCCTGGCGAAGATTTTGCCAAAGGAGGACGCCGTCCGCTACATGAAGGACGCGGCCACGCACTCCTACCTTAAGAAGGGCCAGGATATTGTGGACATGAACCACAAGGCCATCGACGCCGGAGCCGAGGCCTTGGTGAAGATAGACGTGCCTGCAAGCTGGGCCGACGCGCCCGACTCTCCGTCCGAGACCATCTCCGGTGAGCGCCCCGAGCTTGTGAGCATGGTGCAGAAGTTGCTCGGCCCCATTGAGCACATGGACGGCGATTCCCTGCCCGTGTCCGCTTTCACCGAGCACTCCGACGGTACCTTCCACCAGGGCGCCTCCGCCTACCAGAAGCTCGGCATCGCCGTAACCGTGCCGGAGTGGAACGCGGAAAAGTGCATCCAGTGCAACCGCTGCGCCTACGTCTGCCCGCACGCGACAATACGCCCCTTCGCGCTGACGCAGGACGAGGCTGATGCCGCGCCCGAAGGCGCGAAGATAGTGCCCGTCAAGGCCGGCAAGGGCAAGGGGGAGTACTCCTTCTCCATGGCCGTGTCCCCGCTCGACTGCATGGGCTGCGGCGTGTGCATAGGCGTGTGCCCGACCGACGCACTGAGCATGGAGCCCAAGGACAGTCAGGCCGCTCAGCAGCCTGTATGGAAATACATGACTGAGAAGGTCAGCGAAAAGCCCGAGATGCTCGACCGCACCGTAAAGGGCAGCCAGTTTGCCCGTCCGCTGCTTGAGTTCTCCGGCTCCTGCGCCGGCTGCGCGGAGACGAGCTACGCCCGTCTTGTAACCCAGCTTTTCGGCGACAGAATGTACGTATCAAACGCCACGGGCTGCTCCTCCATCTGGGGCGGACCTGCGGCCACCTCTCCCTATACCGTGACGGCTGAGGGTAAGGGCCCTGCCTGGGCAAACTCCCTGTTTGAGGACAACGCCGAGAACGGCCTTGGCCTGTATCTGGGCCAGAAGGTTATCCGCGAGCGCCTCAAGGCAAAGACCGAGGCCCTCATAGCCGTCGAGTGGGCCGTTCCCTCCCTGAAGGAGGCCGCACAGAAGTGGCTTGACACAATGGACGACGGCGCGGCCAACGCCTCCGCCGCAAAGGCGTACATCGCCGAGCTTACCGACGGCCTGCTCGGTGTGGACGAGGCCCTTGAGTTCCTCGCCACCGACGAGGCGAAGGCCCAGTTTGGCGATAATCACGCCGGTATGCTCGCTCACATGAAGGAGCTCAAGGCCGCCGGCAAGACCTACTGCGACTGCGAGGCCTGTACGCTGGCAAAGGAGATACTCGACGAGAAGGATTATCTCGCCAAGAAGTCCGTGTGGATATTCGGCGGCGACGGCTGGGCCTACGACATCGGCTTCGGCGGCGTGGACCACGTGCTGGCCTCCGGCGAGGACGTGAACATCTTCGTGTTCGACACCGAGGTGTATTCCAATACCGGCGGACAGGCGTCCAAGGCCTCCAACATTGGCCAGGTGGCTCAGTTCGCCGCGGCCGGTAAGTCCATGGCCAAGAAGAGTCTTGCGGAAATTGCCATGAGCTACGGCTATGTGTACGTGGCGCAGGTCGCCATGGGCGCGGACCAGAACCAGACGCTCAAGGCCATAAGCGAGGCCGAGGCCTACCACGGCCCGTCCCTGATAATCGCCTACTCCCCCTGCGAGATGCACAGCATCAAGGGCGGCATGGTCAACTGCCAGAAAGAAATGAAGCGAGCGGTGGACTGCGGCTACTGGAACCTGTTCCGCTACAATCCCGCCGCCGAGGGCGACCGTTTCACGCTCGACAGCAAGGAGCCCGGCGCGGATGAGGACTACATGGCTTTCCTCATGAACGAGGCGCGCTACTCCTCCCTTGCCCGCTTCCGTCCCGACACGGCGCAGGAGCTGTTCGCCCGCAACCTTGAGACGGCGAAGAAGCGTTATACAAGACTTACCAAGCTGCGCGATATCTACAACGAAAAATAAGCAAATTGGAAGGACGGCCCGAGGGCCGGCCTTCCAATTGGCTTATTTTTCGTTGTAGATATCGGGCAGCTTGGTAAGTCTTGTATAACGCTTCTTC